>JBMOHG010000062.1:0-12090 GCA_049317965.1 Paludibacter sp. | reverse complement strand
CCCATTGAAACAATCAATGGTTTTTTAGCTTTCAACAGCATAAGAGCGTGCCAAATTTGTTCGGAAGCATAAGCACTTCCCCCTGGCGAACTTACACGAAAAACTACTACTTTTACTGATGAATCTTTAGTTACTTTGTGTATTGTTTCAACCATATCATTCGCAATAATTCCCTCGCTGCCAGCATCAACAATATCACCAATAGCATACACAACTGCTACTTTATTTTTGTCAAATTTGCTTGTATCGGGTAATTTATTCATGGCTGAATGTTTCACTATATTCAATTCTTCATCCTTTTTTATTTCTTTGGCACAAGATTTTAAAATGCTGTCAACCTGATCGATATATACCAAAGAATCTACCAAAGCATATTCTTTTGTTTTTTCGGTGGGTTGAAACATCATTACTTCATCTGCAAATAAATTTAGTTTTTCAACCGAAATTTTACGCGAAGCTGAAACCTCTTTCAAAAAAGTTTTCCAAATTGATCCCATATAAACAGTAACTTGTTCACGATTGGCATCGCTCATTTTGGTGTTAATTAATGGTTCTACCGCCGATTTGTAGGTTCCTACTTTTACTATTTGCATTTCGATGCCAAGCTTATCCAATGTGTTTTTAAAAAACATTGTTTCCGCCGAAAGGCCTTTAAGTTCCAACATTCCTTGTGGATTTATTAAAATTTTATCGGCTACTGAAACTAAATAATACATTTTCTGCGAATAATTGTCGGAATATGCAACTACGAATTTTCCTGATTTTTTAAAATCTAAAAGTGCATTTCGAATTTCCTTTACCGAAGCAAAACCGGCTGATAGCGAACCGCCTTTGAGGTAAATGCCAACAATATTGTCATCTTTTTTGGCTTTATCGATATTGGCCAATACATCATCGAGTCCAATGGTTTTCTCGGCAGTATTGCCCATTGCCTCAGCAAAAGCTGCAGAAAAAGGATCGTCTTTCGACCTATCAATTAAGTTTCCGGTTAAATCAAGCTCGTAAACGGAGTTTGGTTCCAATACTGTAGCAGTATCGCTTGCACCAGCCACCGCGCCAATTACTCCAAACATAATCAACATTCCTAACAATGAAGTAACAATAATCCCCACGATTGTGGCAAGAGTGAATTTTAAAAACTGTTTCATAAAAATGTTATATGATTTAATAATACAAATGAAAATTATTTACAAAGGAAAACATTATTTTTTGATTAACGAAATTTTAAATTAAGTTTCTATTATTAGTCATTTACTTTGCATCCAAAATTACAGGCGTGCTATTTTTTCCGCCATTCATTATTATCAATTTTGCATTCGGCGAAGTAGCAATGGCTTTAATCATTTCGTATTGCAATTGCTTGTCACTTAATCCGGTACTTAAAATTCTCTGATAATCAGCTATACCTTGAGCTTCTACTCTTTTTCGCTCAGCTTCTTGTTTCTCTTTTTGTAGAACGAAAGTCATTTTTTGTGCATCTTGTTCGGCATTTATCTTCGATTCGATAGTTGCCTTTACAGATTCTGGAAGTGTAATATTCCGTACCAGCAACTGTTCTAAAATAAGTCCGCGAGATTTAAAATCTTTTTCAATAGTTGTGAAAATACGTGTTTGAAACTCATCTCGCTTAGATGAATATAAAGCCACCGCATCATAATATACAGCATTATCCCTTATTTTTGTACGACAAATAGGACGTACAATTGTATTCCGATAATCGGTTCCAATTTCCTGCAAAATACGCGGAGCTTCATTCGGAATCACCTTATACAATACAGTTAAATCAATAATAACTTCAAGTCCATCGGCTGATAAAACTCTAATGGCATCGTCTCCAGATTTTTCTCCTTCGTTTTGTACTCCCGACATGGTGTAATTCTGAGTCCGAACATCAAATACAACTACTTCTACGAGTGGATTAATTACATTTAAACCACTTTCCAATGTATTATTACTCACTTTCCCAAATAATTTTTGTACACCAATTTCTCCCGGATTGATTTGCACCACTGACGAAATTAATGCACTTAAAACAATAATAGCAGCTCCCGCAATTTTAATTATACCACTGAAGGAAGCAACGGGTGAATTGATTTTATTTAAATTAAAACCAACAGCCAACAATAAAAGACCAATAATTATTAGAATTACCATAATATAAAATTAAATTGTGAATAGAATTATTAATAAATCGCAGCAAATGTATAAAATTTATTTGGATATAAAGCTTTATTCGAGAGATTAGTGGCTAAAATATACAACTTTATCATAAGAATAACTCGTGACTATTAATTAACAGTATAGTAACGAACTACAACTATTCATGAAGTGGCTTTTTATTTGCTCATTTTTAAATCTGATTGATCTTCTTATTTTCTAATAAACAGCTATAAAAGAATCTTTTTCGAAAGTTATTTAGGTTAAAATCAAAAACCAATGTTTAGTTGCGTTGCTTTTTTTGTATATTTATTATTTGTCTGTATCTTTGTAGCTCTTTAGAAAAATAGTTAATTGGTTAATTTGTTGATTAGTTCATCAGTAGTCCAAAAACCAATTAATTAATGACCCAATTAACAAAGATATGAAACAATTCAAACGTACCACCGTCACCTCCGCTTTACCTTATGCCAATGGACCAGTACATATTGGACATTTGGCTGGTGTATATATTCCTGCTGATATTTATGTGCGCTACCTCCGCTTGAAAGGCGAAGAAGTGCTTTTTATTGGAGGTTCAGACGAACATGGGGTGCCAATTACAATAAAAGCTAAAAAGGAAGGTGTTTCACCTCAGGATATTGTGGATAGATATCACGGAATAATCAAAAAATCATTTGAGGATTTTGGAATTACTTTCGATATTTATTCACGAACTACGTCTCCTACGCATCGGCAGGTGGCTTCTGATATTTTCAAAACTATCAACGAAAAAGGTGGTTTTGTAGAAAAAACTAGCGAACAGTATTATGACGAAGCAGCTCAACAATTTCTGGCCGACCGTTATATTACTGGTAAATGTCCACATTGTGGCAATGAAAATGCCTACGGTGATCAATGTGAATCTTGTGGAACGTCGCTTAATGCTACCGATTTAATCAATCCGAAATCAGCCATTAGTGGTAATGTGCCAGTGATGCGCGAAACAAAACATTGGTATCTACCGCTTGACCAACACGAAACATGGCTACGGAAATGGATTTTAGAAGATCACAAAGAATGGAAACCGAATGTGTATGGTCAGTGCAAAAGCTGGCTCGATATGGGGTTACAACCACGAGCAGTTAGTCGTGATTTGGATTGGGGAATTCCAGTTCCAGTTCCAAATGCTGATGGTAAAGTGTTGTATGTGTGGTTTGATGCGCCTATTGGATATATTTCGAACACCAAAGAATTATTACCCGACAGTTGGGAAAAATGGTGGAAAGACCCGGAAACTCGTTTGTTGCATTTTATTGGAAAGGACAATATCGTTTTCCATTGCATCGTTTTTCCGGCAGTTTTGAAAGCAGAAGGTTCTTATATTTTGCCCGATAATGTTCCTGCTAATGAATTTCTGAATTTGGAAGGTGATAAAATTTCCACTTCGCGTAATTGGGCAGTATGGCTGCATGAATACCTTGAAGATTTTCCGGGGAAGCAAGATGTGTTACGTTATGTATTGACAGCTAATGCGCCGGAAACTAAGGACAATGATTTTACTTGGAAAGATTTTCAGGCACGCAATAACAGTGAATTAGTTGCAATTTTTGGTAATTTCATTAACCGTGCATTGGTACTGACTCAAAAATATTATGAAGGGAAAGTTCCGGCTTTGGGCGAAATGACCGATTATGACAAACAAACTCTCGAAGAATTTGTGAATGTGAAAGCCGATGTGGAAAAACTGCTCAACAATTTCCGTTTCCGCGATGCACAAAAAGAAGCTATGACCCTGGCACGTATCGGGAATAAATATCTGGCTGATACAGAACCGTGGAAAGTGGCCAAAACAGACATGGATCGAGTGGCAACAATTATGCATTTGAGTTTGCAAATAGCTGCTAATCTTGCCATTGCTTTTGAACCGTTCTTGCCATTTACATCTGCTAAATTGCGCAAGATGTTGAATCTTTCTACTTTCGATTGGAAAGAATTGGGAAGAATTGATTTGCTAAAAGCAGAAGACCAATTGGGAATCCCCGAATTATTATTCGAGAAAATAGAAGACGAAATTATCGAAGCACAAGTTCAGAAACTGTTAGCCACTAAAATAGCAAACGAAACTGCTAACTACAAAGCTGCTCCAATAAAGGAAAATGTGGCTTTTGACGATTTCATGAAAATGGACATTCGTGTAGGGACCGTTCTCGATTGTCAGAAAGTACCAAAGGCTGATAAATTGCTGCAGTTCAGACTTGCCGATGGATTGGAAGAACGAACTATTTTATCAGGAATAGCAGTATATTATCCAAATCCTGAAGAATTAATTGGTACACAGGTTTGTTTTATTGCCAACTTTGAACCTCGCAAATTGCGTGGTGTAATGAGCGAAGGCATGATTCTATCTGCCGAAGATGCCGATGGAAAACTTATTCTGATACAGCCAAAAGTGAAGGTTACTGATGGAGTGGGAGTGAAATAGAAAATTTTAAACCCTAAAGGAACACTTTAAGAAAGCATCAATCGGAATTATTCTGATTGATGCTTTTTTGTATTATACACAGAATTAGTCTAAATATATTGGATTGATTTGAAATCATTTTATTTCATCTTTGCAAATAGTGACAAAACAAATTATCATGCCAATGTTCAATTTGAAATTCACAAGAAATTCGGCATAAAAAATTTGTTTATACATGAAATAAAAACACAACTTGGTATAAAGTTTATGAAATTGACAGAAGGTCGAATACAATTAATATTCAGCACATTAATCCTAATAATATTGACATTTCCGAAAAGGAATAAACCCATTCTCGTGTAGATAGGAGTTCTTTATTATGCTAATGCGGTGTTGATATGATTTATTTATAATAGATTGATTCTATCACCTTATATGAAAAATCTTTACAACAATTGTATCGCCACGCTGTTTATAAGTTATAACATGCAATTTACGAAAACAAATTAAAAACAAAAAAAATAGATTTATGAAAACAATTAAATTGATAACATTGCTTTTGGTAGCAAGCACTTTCTCTATTTTCGCACAGAAATTAGACATTAAACCCTCTGATGCAGTTATTAAATGGACTGGTTATAAAATTGGAGGTTCGCACACGGGTGAAATAAAGATTAAAAGCGGAACTTTAGAACTAAAAGCGGGTAATATCTTGAAAGGCAGCGTTATAATTGATATGAAATCAATTACTAATACCGATTTAGAGGACGAAACATACAACAAAAAACTAGTTGGGCACCTTTTATCCGACGATTTTTTTGGCGTTGAAAAATTCCCAACTGCAACTTTTACTCTTACTAAAGCCGGTAAATTCAATAATGGAAAAGCTACCGTTTCAGGTTCACTTACCATAAAAGGGAAAACAGAACCTGTTTCGTTTGAGGTTACAAAACAAAATACGGTTTATTCAACACAATTAAAAGTAGACCGTTCGAAATTTGATATACGTTACGGCTCCAATTCATTCTTCGATAATTTAGGCAATAAGGCAATTGATAATATCTTTACACTTGATATTCAGTTGAATGTAAAATAAAGCTGAATTGTTTTTTTTAATCATAAGTTTAACGAAACTTTGTACGTAAATATTTACTATCAAAGTGGTCTGTTACAAATATTAGCATCAACTGGATATATTCTGGTTGATGCTTTTTTTGTATATTTGCACCGAAAAAATACATTTTTAATAATCCCTTATTTAATAAAAAATGACAAACACAACCAAAACTGTTTCTTCCCGGCTACTTTCTCTCGACGTATTGCGCGGCATAACAATTGCCGGCATGATAATGGTAAATAATCCCGGAAGTTGGAGCAGTATTTATGCTCCTCTTGGCCATGCTCAATGGAATGGTCTCACACCAACCGATTTAGTATTTCCATTCTTTATGTTTATAATGGGTGTTTCCATGTTTTTGTCGTACAAAAAATTTGATTTTAAACTTTCAACACAAACTTTCACAAAACTACTTCGGCGTTCCATATTGCTGTTTTTGATAGGTTTGGCATTGGGTTGGTTTGGACTTTTTTGTCGTGGATTGAATGGACTTCGTGGAGAAGATTTACCGATTTTTGAAAAAATCTGGCAATCGGCAAGCAATTTAGAAAATCTCAGAATTTTGGGTGTTTTGCAACGACTGGCACTTGTTTCGTTTTTTGGTTCAATTACTGTTTTGATTTTTAAACCAAAAAGAATGCTTTGGTTAATTGGTTTCATTTTAGTGTTTTACTGGATATTGATGGCTATAACCGGAAGTTATGCCGAAAACGAAAGTAGTTTGGTTTATATTATTGATCGTGCCGTTTTTGGTGTAACACATTTATATACTGATCATTTACCCGATGGTACTTCGGTAGTTTTCGATCCCGAAGGTTTGTTGAGTACTTTGCCTTGTATAGCACATGTTTTGCTTGGAGTTTGGGCTGGAAAATTGATTTCCGAATCAAAAGACAATGGTGTTAGAATTCAGAAACTATTTATTTTTGGAACAATAATTCTCTTTGCCGGATTTTTGATTGATTATGGTTTCCCAATTAATAAAAAAATCTGGAGTTCGAGTTTCGTATTGGCAACTTGTGGATTGGCCGCACTTTTATTAGGTTTGCTTATTTATATTATTGATATAAAAGGACATAAACGCTGGTGTGTGTTTTTTGAATCATTTGGAGTTAATCCGATGTTTATTTATGTGGTAGCTGGCATTTTGAGTATTTTGTTGAGTAATATTGGTTTTATGAACGTAGGTGAATGGATTTCGCTCAAAGGCTATTTCTATTCACAATGGCTTACACCAGCTTTTGGCGATTATCTTGGTTCACTGATATTTGCATTGATTTTTGTAACTATTAACTGGTTTGTCGGGCATATACTTTATAAGAAAAAGATTTTTATAAAGTTGTAATCCTAAATGTTTTTGAATTAAGTAATTGAACATTTTTTTTTTGATAAATGATAAAACTTGTCCGTCAAAAGACGAATGAATAAATTGTAAATTAATCTATGAACATAGAAGAACTCCGCGAATACTGCCTCAGCCTAAAAGGGACAACCGAACATTTTCCTTTCGATGAGGTAACATTAGTAATGAAAGTGCAAGGTAAAATGTTTGCGCTCATACCATTGGATAATCCCGAAACTCAAATTTCGTTGAAGTGTGACCCCGAACGTGCCATTGCATTGCGCGAAGAATACTCAGCAATTATTCCTGCTTGGCATTTCAACAAAAAGCATTGGAATACTGTTATAATTGATCATAGAATTTCGCAGGAATTTTTGTGTGAATTGATAAGACATTCTTACGATTTGGTAGTGACAAAATTGCCCAAAAACTTAAAAGAGGAATTATAAAAACTGTATCAATAATATCATTAAATAGATGAATAAGAATAGATTAGAAGCTTTTAGCGATGGAGTTTTAGCTATTGTGATAACCATTATGGTGTTGGAATTTAAAGTTCCACACGGAAGTGATTGGAAGAATTTGGAGGAGCTAATACCCATATTTATTAGTTATGGATTGAGTTTTTCGTACATTGGTATTTATTGGGGAAACCATCATCACTTGCTTCATTCCGTAAAGAATGTTTCTAGCGGCATGATTTTATCCAACCTCAATTTACTTTTTTGGTTGTCGTTGGTTCCATTTTCAACGGCGTGGATGGGTGAAAATCACTTCGAAACTAATACGGTTGCATTGTATGGGGTAGTCCTTTTACTTTGTGGTACAGCTTATTATATTTTACAAAAGGTAGTAGAAAAAAACTCAAAGGATAGTGAAGCATTAAAAGAAGCTTTTAAAATGTTGAGAAAAAAAGGGAATATTTCGGTGGTTATGTATATTTCCTCTATTCCACTGGCGTATGTTCATCCCTATATTTCTTTTGGGATTTTTATTGTCAGTTCCATTATGTGGCTCATTCCTGATAAGAATATTGAGAGAGCTTTAAAATCAGAGAAATAGAATCTTGTTTAAAAAATATTATTCATTTTAAAGTAAAATCCAACTTCATTCGTCTTCATTATTATGGAGACATCAATTCAACTATCAATGGCCGACCAGAAAGCAAATTCGATAACAAATGCAATTCAGCAATTTGGGAAAAATTTGTTTGGTTATGTGCGAGGAAAAGTGAGGAGTACCGAAGATGCAGAGGATATTGTTCAGGATGTTTGGTATCAGATGAGCAAATTGAATAATATTGCTGAATTGGAGAATGTAAGTGCATGGTTGTACGAAGTTGCGAGAAATAAAATTACCGATAAATCGAGAAAAAAGACGAATCAAGCTCTAGAAGATTATAGCTACACTGATGAAGACGGTGACTTTAATTTTAAAGAAATATTGTTGCTCGACGATAGCAATAATCCTGAATTGGCTTTTTTTAAAGAAATTTTCTGGAAGGAATTTGAAACTGCTATTGAAGAGTTACCACCAAATCAGAAAGAAGTTTTTCTACTTAATGAAATGGAAGATATGACATTACAGCAAATTGCCGACCAACAGGGCGAAAATTTAAAAACGATTATTAGCCGAAAGGGATATGCCGTAAAGCACTTGCGAAACAAGCTGAATTATTTATATAAAGAACTAACGGATTGACCATTTTATTTATTTACAATTGACTATTTTAAAAAATTATGGAAACAACAAATAACATCGAATACAGAAAAAGAAGAATTTTCTTACTGCCACTATTTATTTTTGGATTTTTTGGGTTGAGTGCTATTGTAATGTTGTTGTGGAATTGGATTATTCCGGCAATTTCGACATTCACGGCGGTAACTTATTGGCAGGCAATGGGATTGCTGGCGTTATGTCGCATCTTGTTTGGTGGATTTAATTTTAATCGTCATCACAACAAAGTTCATCGTCATTTTGCTGAACATACAGCTTTTAAAGAAAAATTTATGGACATGAACAATGAAGAAAAACAGCAATTTAAAAATCAGTGGAAACAACGATGCTGTAAATAATTCAATACCCAAAAAAAACGGCTGAACTTCAATACAGAAGTTTCAGCCGTTTTTTTTTGCGCCGAGCATGGCGAGTATATTTGTCGGTTCAAGTGTATTATTGGGGTTATCATTTGCCAATCATTATCTCAAGTCAAAGATGTCCATATGTCCTTCGTGAGATAGAACCTTCCTATGGTAGGTAGGTCTGATGGAAGACGGTGGAAAATTTGACTACGATCATAATTAACCACAGGTTACGGACTAGTTTACATAACAAAGTCTAATAATCAGAACAGATATAACAGTGTTTTTGATGCCGATATTTGGAAATGAGGTTACTCGTCTTACCCGATATAAGTTTCACGGATTTGTAAATGTGAATAAAATCAAAGAACGGACAGCAGTTGTCGCGAGAAAACAGGAGAAGCCTTAGTACCAAATTTAGAAGGGAAGAGATGAATCTAAATCAAGTTATTGTATATGAAAAGTTTACTAATTGAAATTGATAAGTGATATCGTAGGTGACTGCGTATTGTAATATGGAAACAATGAAAACGGATTAAAACACAATTTTATAATATGATGAAGTTGGGAATATCTCAATTTCAAACATTGACGTTCTCTATTACAAGAAAGGGCTATTTGCAGACAGCCAAAAGCCCAATTCTTCAAATTTCTATCAAAAAAGAATTACTTCAAAAGGCAGGTTACTTATTTTTCTCTACTTATTAACGCTATGTACGTGTGTAAATTAAGAAACACTGTATACCGTACAGTATGTGCGGTGGTGTGAGAGCACGGTGAGCGAACTAATTGCTCCCTTCCTACTCAATTAAAACAAGACAGTACAAAAATACTGTTTATTGCGTCTTAGTTAATAGAATTTAAAACTACTTTCTACCTTTATAATGAAAAAACTACTTCTTTTATTACTGATATTCTTTCTTGGATTTTTGACTGTCAATTCGCAAAATAGTGGACTTACAAATAATTCCGTAAGTAAATACTGTAAACTAAATAGTACCAATATCGATGCAGTTCATTGGACAGACGGTTTCTGGGGTGAACGCTTTGCAGTTTTCAAAGACACAATGATACTTTCGATGTGGAAAACGTTCAATGATACTACACTAAGTCACTCTTTTCAAAACTTTCAGGTAGCAGCACGTGAATTAAAAGGCCGTCATCACGGACCTCCGTTTCATGATGGTGATTTCTACAAATGGCTCGAAGCTGTAGCCTCGGTTTATGCAGTGACAAAAGAGCCTAAACTCGACCAATTGATGGATCGTATCATTGCAACCATTACTAAAGTACAGCGTGCTGATGGTTACATTCATACTCCGGTAATTATTGCAGAAATGAACAAAGGAATTGATTCGCATAGTCAAGAGCAAGTTGTTACAGGCACTAATGTGGGAAAATCGAACGATAAAGCATTCGAGAATCGCCTGAATTTTGAGACCTATAATTTGGGACATTTAATGACAGCCGGGATAATCCACAAACGTGCCACCGGAAAAACAACCCTGTTTAATGTAGCTATCAAAGCAACAGATTTCTTGTGTCATTTTTACGAAACAGCTTCGGCAGAATTAGCTCGCAACGCAATTTGTCCTTCGCACTATATGGGCGTAGTAGAAATGTATCGCGAAACTAAAAATCCAAGTTATCTGGAGCTATCGAAAAATCTGATTAATATTCGTGGAATGGTAGAAAATGGCACCGACGATAATCAGGATCGTATTCCGTTTCGCAAACAATATCAGGCTATGGGTCATGCAGTTCGTGCTAATTATCTGTATGCAGGTGTGGCTGACGTATATGCTGAAACCGGCGAAGAGCAGCTGATGAAAAACCTCACCAGTATATGGTCAGACATTGTGAACCGTAAAATGTATGTAACAGGTGCTTGCGGAGCACTATATGATGGAACTTCGCCCGACGGCACTTTTTATAAACCTGATAGTATACAAAAGGTGCATCAAAGTTATGGTCGCGCTTATCAGTTGCCAAATACCACAGCACACAACGAAACCTGTGCAAACATAGGCAACATGCTGTTTAATTGGCGCATGTTACAGGTTACAGGTGATGCCAAATATGCCGATGTTCTCGAAACAGCGTTATATAACAGTGTTTTGAGTGGTGTCAGTCTGGATGGAAAACGCTTTTTTTATACCAACCCATTGCGAATTTCGCAAGATTTTCCATACACATTGCGTTGGTCGAAAGAACGTGAAGTGTATATCAAACTTTGTAACTGTTGCCCGCCAAATACAGTTCGTACGTTATGCGAAGCACAGAATTACGCGTACAGTTTGGGTAATAATTCTGTTTGGTGCAATTTGTATGGTGGAAGTCAATTGGAAACTGTTCTGAATGGAAAAGATAAAATAAAACTTACACAAGTAACTGATTACCCTTGGGATGGCAATATAAGAATATTGGTGGAAAACGCACCAAAAAAATCTTTTTCGTTGTATCTTCGCATTCCGGAATGGTGCGACAAAGCGACATTATCGTTGAATGGACAATCGATAACCGCCGAAAACAAAGCTAATTCGTATACGGAAATCAACAGGGTTTGGAAAAAAGGCGATCTGATTGAATTAGTGCTGGATATGCCTGTAAAATTATTGGAATCGAATCCGTTGGTAGAAGAAACACGCAACCAAACCTGTGTGAAACGTGGCCCGATAGTGTATTGTCTGGAAGGCACCGATATTGCAGGTGGAAAATCCATTGATAATGTGTTGATACCATCAGATATAAAATTTATGCCACGCAAAACAACTATTGCCGGAAGTCCAATAGTAGTGTTGGATGGAACTGCCAGGTTGACCAACGAAGATTCGTGGAAAAATACATTGTATCGAGTTGTTGCGAAAACTGATAAAACAGTAAATATAACACTGATACCCTATTATGCATGGGGCAACCGTGGAAAAATGGATATGACGGTGTGGATGCC
>JBMOHG010000061.1:0-12134 GCA_049317965.1 Paludibacter sp. | reverse complement strand
TTTTTCATATTTGGCAATTCAAGCCCATATCCTTTTTTCTTGTCTTCAGCTTTTAGCATAAATGCAACAAGAAATGCCAATACACCAAAAATCATAAATATCAGATTGGCTTTGGTATAATCGTACCTGAGTGCAATTTGTTCTTTGTCGATGGCTGCATATCCTGCTTTCACACAAGCATCTTCAACTTTAATTCCCATTGCCTCTTTATTTTGTTCCACTGGTAACGATTGAATTGCCTGTAAATTTACAGCAACCAATTCGTTTTTAAAGTTGGCAAATCCTGTTGTATCCTGAACACCTTCGTAATCGGTATTTACCAAAACCTGATTTATCAAACGAGTGGTGGTATTATCCACAGCTTTGTCGAATTCAATTTTATTAAGTCCAAGTTGTGGTTGCAATTGTGTATAAGTTTCTGTAATTCCTGCTTTCACAGTTTCCTTAGCTTGCGAAACTGTTGGGTTCGAATTACTCAATACAAATCCGATAAGCAATGGTACACCCATTAAACCCCAGTTTTGTATCCAGAAAATCAATGCGTAAGCTGTTCCGAGTTGTTTTTCGGGAATAATTTTTGGTACTGAAGGCCACATTGCCGAAGGAACCAATGATAGAGCAACTCCCAATACCACTGTTACTGCCATTGCCAACATCCAATTATTTAAAAATGGAATTGAAAAAATGCCGTGAACAAAAATCAAAAGCACTGCACCAATAATCATAATGGATGCACCTTTACCTTTTTTGTCGTACATATTACCAAAAAATGGAGTCAGAAAAAGCGTACCCAAAGGTAGTACACTCGGAATCAATCCTGCCAAATCAGGATTTACCTGATATTTATTAATGACTAAATCCGTTGCAAATTTTATCCAGGGAAAAACAGCAGAATAAAATAATACACATAATAATGCAATTAACCAGAAACCTTTATTGGTAATAATACTCACTACATCGGACATTTTGAAAGGTTCTTCTTCCTCTTTTTCGATATGAGCCTCGGATGCTTCCAATTTTATATCCATTCGCACATAAACAATATAAGCAATTAAACCAATACACAACAGCAAAGCACCAAACAAAATCGGAATAGAAACATCGCCAAAGTATTTTGCAATGGGAAGGGGAATGGCCACCGCCAATAAAGTTCCCAAACGTGCAAAAGCTACCTGAAGTCCCATGGCCAATGCCATTTCTTTACCTTTAAACCACTTTACAATAATTCGGGAAACGGTGATTCCGGCAATTTCCACACCGACAGCAAAGGTTGCATAACCAAGCGCTGCAATCATAACCTGCGCTTTTATGCCAAAAATGGGTGCTAATCCTTCGGGAAAGAAATGCGATATGGCAAAAAACTTTAATCCTGCCCCAATTACCATTACAGATGTGGAAAGTATTCCGGTAAAACGAACACCGGTTTTGTCAAGTAAAATTCCACCCAAAATAAGCATTAATAAAAATACATTGAACCAACCATAAGCACTGGTAAAAATGCCATAATCCATATTGTCCCAAAGCAATTGGCTTTCGAGCATTGGTTTTAGTGGACTCATTGCATCGGCTATAAAATAACCGCAAAACATGGTAAAAGATACAATGGCAAGCGCTGTCCAACGGGCAGCAGACGATTCGCGTAGCGAAGTTTTTTGTTCAATCATAAACTTTTTGTTTTATTTTTTTGTTTAAGAAATTAATTTAGAAATAATAAAAAACAATTTGAGCCCGCAAAACTACAGAAAAAAATCAATTGTTGTGTCAAACTGACAAAATTACCGATAAAAATACATTTTTCCCCTTCGGTATCATTTTTGAAGGAAAAAAGTCTCTAGCAAATAAATTATTATTTTTTAATTATTAAATGCATATTAATTTCGTATTTTTGCTAATCCAAAAATCAAAAGCAAAAACCTTACAACCATCAGTTGATGGATAAAACTTTCAAATATTAATAATATGACAGTCAACTATTCAGAACAATTACATAATGTGCTTTTATACAGTTCACAAGAAGCAGAGCGTTTGGGAAACAATTATGTTGGACCTGAGCATTTACTCCTGGGAATTTTGCGAAACGGAAGCGGAAAAGCCATCGATATACTTAATGTGTCGCATGTAAGTTTGTCGAAAATAAAGCAAATAATCGAAAGTCAGATACGAACAGACCTTGAACCTAGCGGTGAGGAAATTCCAGTTTTGAAAAGTACTGAAAAAATAAAAAAATTAATGGAACTGGAAACCCGCTCATTATCAATTGAAATGGCAGATACTGAGCATTTACTGTTAGCAATTCTGAAAGATAAAAATAATCTTGCAGGTGATGTTTTATCAGCCGAACATTTAACTTATGAACAAGTAAAAGGTTTTATTGAAGAACCTAAAGATGTTCGAATGGGCTCTAGTTTTCAGGAAGATGATGACGAAGATGATGATATGCGACGTAAAAAGAAAATTACTCCTCCCCCATCAGGTTCAGGCTCAAAACAAAGTGATACACCAGCTTTGGATACATTTGGTACTGATATTACAAAAGCAGCACAGGAAAATCGTCTCGACCCAATTGTAGGTCGAAACAAGGAAATAGAACGCTTAGCACAAATTCTGAGTCGTCGTAAGAAAAATAATCCTGTGCTTATTGGTGATCCCGGAGTTGGAAAATCGGCCATTGTAGAAGGATTGGCATTGCGCATTATACAACGTCGTGTATCTCGAGTATTATTCGATAAACGTGTTGTATCGCTGGATATGGCATCAATAGTAGCTGGAACTAAATACCGCGGTCAATTTGAAGAACGAATAAAGGCAATTTTGAACGAATTATCAAAAAATCCAGATGTAATTCTTTTTATCGACGAAATTCATACAATTGTAGGTGCCGGTGGTGCACCCGGTTCGTTGGATGCAGCAAATATGTTGAAACCGGCTTTGGCGCGTGGTGAAATACAATGTGTAGGTGCAACCACACTAGACGAATACCGAAAAAGCATTGAAAAAGATGGTGCTTTGGAACGTCGTTTCCAAAAAATTATGGTCGATCCCACAACTGCTGAAGAGACATTACAAATTTTGGAAAATATTCAGGATAGATATGAATATCATCACAATGTTCGATACACACCTGATGCGATAAAAGCCTGTGTTCGACTGACTGACCGATATATTACAGATCGATGTTTCCCCGATAAAGCTATTGATGCACTAGATGAAGCTGGTTCACGCGTACATATTGGTACAGTGTCAGTTCCGGTTGAAATTGAAGAATTAGAAAAGAAAATTGAAGAATTGCGGAAAGAAAAAATGAAAGTTCTTTCAGATCAAAAATACGAATTGGCAGGTCCTATTCGTGATAAAGAAAAGCAAACTCAATATCAACTTGAAGATGCAATCAAACGATGGGAAGAGGAAGCACAATTGCATCCGGAAACAGTTGATGAAGAACAAGTTGCCGAAGTAGTAGCTATGATGTCGGGCATTCCGGTTCAACGAATTGCACAAGCTGAAGGTTTGAAACTTCGACAAATGAAAGAAGTGTTGCAAAGCAAAGTTATTGGTCAGGATGAAGCTGTAAATAAAATAGTAAAGGCTATTCAGCGTAATCGCATTGGATTGAAAGATCCAAGTAAACCTATTGGTTCATTTATTTTTCTCGGACCTACCGGAGTTGGAAAAACTCATTTAGCTAAAATTTTAGCTGAATTTATGTTCGATAGTTCCGATTCACTTATTCGGGTTGATATGAGCGAATATATGGAGAAATTTAGTGTTTCGCGACTGATAGGTGCACCTCCGGGATATGTAGGTTATGAAGAAGGCGGTCAATTGACAGAAAAAGTTCGCCGTAAACCATATTCTATCATTTTGCTCGACGAAATTGAAAAAGCCCACGCTGATGTATTCAATATTTTATTGCAGGTAATGGACGAAGGTCGACTTACTGACAGTTTAGGTCGTAGAATAGACTTTAAAAATACTATTATCATCATGACTTCCAATGTGGGAACTCGTCAGTTGAAGGATTTTGGAAAAGGAGTTGGATTTACAACTTCTAATACTCAGGAATCGGATTCAGAGTTTACTCGTGGTGTAATTCAAAAAGCATTAAATAAAACTTTTGCACCTGAATTTTTAAATCGCGTTGATGATGTAATCATGTTTGACCAATTAGGTAAAGATTCTATTGCAAAAATTATTGATTTGGAGTTGAGGGGAATTTTTGGACGTGTTACCGCAATGGGCTATAAACTAGAACTTTCAACCGAAGCAAAAGATTTTATTGCCGAAAAAGGCTATGATATTCAATTTGGTGCTCGTCCATTAAAACGTGCAATTCAGAAATATCTGGAAGATGAATTAGCTGATGTTGTGTTGGGTGGTGAATTAGAACCCGGCGATACCATTTTTATGGAATTGGAATCCGAAACAAAAGTAATGAAAGCAAAAATTGTAAAACCAATAATTGCACTTGAAGGTTGAAATTACAATAGTAATTCCTTAGCATTGCGTAATGCAGCTTCAGTTACATTCTTTCCACTTAACATTTGTGCCAGTTCGGTAATTCGTTCGTCAGAAGTCAATCTTTGAATGTGGGTTTGCGTTTGCAGCCCACTTTCATCTTTATATACCCTATAGTGTTGAGCGCCTTTAGCTGCAATTTGAGGTAAATGTGTAATTGTAATTACCTGCATATCAGTGCTCATCGATTGCATTATTTCACCCATACGATGTGCAATTTCACCGGATACTCCGGTGTCAATTTCATCAAATATTATGGTTGGTAAATCGGCTTTGTGTGCTACTAACGATTTTATTGATAACATTAATCGGGAAACTTCACCACCAGAAGCAATTTGTGTAACAGGTTGAATTGGACGGTTTTTATTGGCAGAAAAAAGAAATTGAACTTCATCATTTCCATTTTCAGTAAATTCTGAGAATTTTGAAACTGATACCTTAAATTGTATATTTAGCATCCCAAGTTTTGTAAGCTGTTCTACTAAATGAATTTCAATTGGTTTACAAGCTGCTTTTCTACTTTCAGTAAGTCTTTCAGCTTCAACTTTTAAGAGTTCAAAAGTATTTTCAATTAGAATTTTTAATGCTGATATTTCTTCATCAAACGAATCAATTCGTTGTAATTGAACTCCAAAACTCTCACGGAGTTGTATTAATTCTTCAACTGAACTTACTTTGTATTTTTTTTCAAGCGTAAAAATCTCGCTCAATCTATTCTCCACCCATTCCAGTCGAGCAGGATTAAAGTCTAATCTTTCTTCAAAAGATTGCATTTCAGCACTAATATCTTTAATCTCAATATAAGCAGATTGCAAACGGTCGTACCAATCATTTCCTTCAGCGATATAATTTTTTATTCGCGACAAGGCTGAAATCCCTTCTTTGAGTAATGGCAACGAAGTATGCTCTTCTACCAATAATTGATGCGCTTTGACCAATTCCATTTTGATTTCTTCAGCGTGACTCAAAATTTCTTGTTCAGATTCAAGTTCAAATTGTTCATTTTCAGTCAGATTTGCGTCAGTCAACTGTTGAAATTGAAATTGAATATAATCAATATCTGCAGCCTGTTTTTCAGCTGTTTTCTGCAATTGCTTTAAATCTAATTGCAAATTTTTCCATTGATTGTAGATTTGTTTGTAAGAATTTAATGCAATTGAATTTTGAGCTATCGTATCCACAACTTCTAATTGATATGCATCGTTGGAAAGCAATAAATTTTCATGTTGCGAATGGATGTCTATCAAGCGATTACTCAAATCACGTATCACATTTAATGCCACAGGAGTATCATTTATAAATGCTCGTGATTTGCCTGTATTTGTCAATTCTCTGCGAATTATACAGTTAGAATTTTCGTTATCTAAATCATTTTCAGCGAAGAAGCTATCTAAATGATGGTAGGAGGATATATCAAATTCTGCTTCTATTATACATTTTTCAGCATCCAGTTTAATAGATTTATTATCAGCGCGTTGTCCTAATATCAACGAAAGTGCACCCAATATAATAGATTTACCAGCTCCGGTTTCACCAGTTATTACTGAGAACCCCGAATCAAAATCTATGTGCAATTCAGAAATAAGTGCGTAATTGGAAATATATAGAGATTTGAGCATGTATTTATTAATTAGAAAATTTACAAATTTAAAAATGATGTATAGTATTGATTTACATTCAATTAATACAACATATCAAAGCTAACAAAACATTATTCTTAAAGATAATTATTTCATTATCTTCTCATACCTTGCTGTTAATGTAGGATTTACATCCGAAAGAATCTGAACAGCATCAGTTTTTTCCTTAGTGGTTCCTTTTGCAAATATATTGATTAGTTCATCATTTTTGGCATCTAAAAACGAGGAAATTATTATTGAAGAAGGTCGGGCACGATTGGCTTCACGAATTATTGGCAATCCTTCTGCAATCCTGGCTCGTGCATTTGTAGCGTTTATTGTCATTTCGTCCAAACCTAAACGATGATATTCGTAAAAATAATTTCTGAATTTTTTAAATGCTTCATCTGTCAAATTATTTACTAAAGCATATCTGTTTCTGGTACTTTCAAAAGCTTTCCATCCCACCAAATCAGCACCTTGTGCAGCATTTACAATACTTTCGGCTGACTGAAAACAAGAACTACCTCCTAAACGAGAATAGGAGTCCATATCATATCCGATAATTATATATGCATAATAAGCGACCACGGCTGTAAGATTGGAAGTAATTGTATTTTCGGGCAATTCCAATATATCGAATTCTTTGTAATTAAAAACAAAACTGTTGTCTTTGAAGTTGAAAAGCGGACTAAAATAGGTTGAATTGTAAATAGTTCGACGTGATTGAATTTGAATTTCAGCAGTAAACACTTCGCCTTCAACCTTTTTTAAAAGAATATTCATAGTACATTCAATGCGCTCATCGTTGGAATAGGAAGCTTCAGTCCATTTCCGATTATTCACAAATTCGGTAATTGACTTTTGAAGAGTATTGAAAACTGATTTATTAGTTCCCTGAATTTGATCGGAATTGATTTGAATAGTGCATTTTAATTCCTGAGATTTTACAAATCCAGTGAATATCAAAAAGTTAAGAATAACAATTATGTACTTCATATAGTTATTTAGGATAAATTAATTTCAAACTTTATTATTTTCGAAATTGATAATTTCATTCACAATATCATCTGCTACTGCTGTTTTGCTTTTCAAATCGTATTGTTTCTTTTTACCCGATCGAAATAAAATACTTACTTTATTGGTATCATATCCAAACCCGGCCTGCGCATCTTGTAAAGAATTTAACACGATAAAGTCAAAGTTTTTTCGTTCCATTTTTATAAGGGCATTCGCTTCTTCATTATTGGTTTCCAAAGCAAAACCAACCAAAAACTGACTGTCACTTTTCATATTTCCAACAGATGCAGCAATATCCTGAGTTGGTATCAATTCTAGTTGCAAATTATCTGTCTCGCGTTTAAGTTTAGTTTTTGAAGCACTAAAAGCAGTAAAATCGGCAACTGCAGCACATAATATAGCACCATCCACTCCATAGAAACGTTCCAAAACTGCATCATACATTTGGGCAGCTGATTCCACATCTATACGTTCGATATTGGGATGTAGTGAATCCAATTTAACAGGACCTGTGATAAGGCATACTTCAGCACCTTGTTGGGCACAAGCTTCCGCTATAGCAAAACCCATCTTTCCCGTCGAGTAATTTCCTACAAAACGTACAGGATCTATCTTTTCGTATGTCGGCCCTGCAGTAATAAGTATTTTTTTTCCTAATAGTCTTTTTGGTGTGAAATAATCAGTCAGAAAATGAAGAATTTTTTCAGGCTCTTCCATTCTCCCCTTCCCTTCTAATCCACTAGCTAATTCACCGCTTGTAGGCTCAATTATATTATTACCAATTGCTTTCAATGCTTCCAGATTCCGTTGAGTTGCAGGATGGGCAAACATATCCAAATCCATAGCTGGTGCTACAAATACAGGACATTTTGCTGACAAATAAGTTGTTAGCAGTAAATTGTCGGCAATTCCGGTTACCATCTTACCAATTGTATTGGCAGTTGCAGGTGCTATCAAATAGGCATCAGCCCACAAGCCCAAATCAACATGACTATTCCAATTTCCATTTGTAGGATCAAAAAAATCAACTAAAATCGGACATTTTGCCAGTGTAGCCAAAGTTAGAGGAGTTATAAATTCCTTTGCCAAAGGTGTCATAATCACTTTCACCTCAGCACCGTTTTTTACCAATAAACGTATAATTTGTGCCGATTTATAAGCTGCAATACTCCCGGTAACTCCCAGAATGAATTTTTTACCTTGTAGTACCATATTATTTACATTTAATTATTTACGCTTGAAAATCGTCAAAACGTGAGTCAGCGAACAAATCTTCAAATTTTCAAATTTTCAAATTCTTTTCGGTTTGCAAAAATACAAAAAATGAATTGAACTTTGCACAAACAAAAAAAGATAAAAGAATATTGTATTAGTTCTAACACAATATTCTTTTATCTAAAAAGAAAAAAAACAACAAAATACTTATTTTATTTTGTCCTTGAGCGGATTACGGTGATACACTTTATCTTCAAGAAACTCTTGTGTAGCTATCAAAACCGCTTTAGGAAGCTTTTCGTAATAACGTGAAATCTCGATTTGTTCTCTGTTTTCGAAAACTTCTTCAATATTTTCGTTGAAAGATGCAAATTCCTGTAACTTTTTATCAAGTTCAGCTTTGGTTTCAACACTGATTTGGTTTGCACGTTTACCAATTACTTTCACTGTTTCGTACACATTTCCGATACTTTCACTCATGGTGTTCATATCACGCGAAATGGTGTTTGTTGGTGCATTTACTTTCTTATAGTCCATAATAATAGTATTTTATTCTTTCACAATTTTTTTTGATTCATTGAAAATTTTATCAGCATGTTTGCGGAATTTACCTTCCGGGAACTCATTAATAAAATTGTAATATTCATCTACCGTATTGCGGTATCTATCCATTTTTTTTTCTTCAAAACTTTGAACAGCCTGTTCGTATTTTGCATCCAAAATCAACATTGATAATTCTTCGCGATAAGCTGTTGAAGGATAATTTTTCAAAGCGTTTTGTGCAGCAATCACCGAAGATTCATAATTATTACCCAAATAGTTTCCTAAATTGTAATATAGTTTTGCATTCAGATAAGCTTTATAAGCCAATTTATTTGTCAATTCTTCGAGTAATTTATTGGCTTCGGGTACCCGTTCACTTTCGGGATAAATTTCAATAAACTCCTGCAGGGCACTAATTGCACTATAAGTTGGTGTTTGATCAAGTCGTGCATCAGGAGAATCGAGATAAAAACAATAGCCAATCATGTATTTGGCCTCAATCACGTATTTTCCTTTCGGATAGGTCTTTACATAAGTTTTATAATACTCACTGGCAGTTGTGTAATCTTTTTGTCCCATATAGGACTTTGCCATATAATTTAAAACAGTTTCCGACCTTTCTGTACCTTTGTAGTAGCTTGCTACCAGATCTAAAAGTGTGGAAGCACGTATAAAATCTCCTTTTTCGAAATATTCAACTGCTTTATTGTATTTTAATTCAGCATCATCGGACTTCAACAAATTCTGATAATCACCACACGAAACAAGTGATACAAAAACAACTAAAAGTATAAGTGGGAATCTTTTCATATAATTTTTTGGACTGCAAAATTAGTTATTTTATCATGAATAAAAAAATAAAATGATTCTATTTAACAAAAGTCGGCAATTGAGCAATAAATAATTGTTATTTGTTAATAATTAAATATCAATCAATTAAGTATTTTTTGAATCCTTCGGTATAAATTGCCTGATTTTTACCGGTTTTGTCAATATATATCAAATAACAATCCATATTGGGGATTTTTTTACAAATTTGTAAACTGCTATCCACACCCATCACCATAAATGCTGTGGCATAAGCATCTGCCTGAATGCATGTTGGAGCAATTACAGTGGCACTTAATAAACTTCGAACTACAGGAAAACCAGTATGAGGATTTATTTCGTGAGCATATTTTTTTCCATTCAGATAATAATACTTCCTGTAATTCCCCGAAGTAGTTACTGCACAATCTGTTATTGATATTATAGTTTGTAGTTCACTGTTGGCACTTGTAGAGTCATCAATCGGTTTATCAATTCCAATCCGCCACTTTTGACCTTCAGCATTTAGACCTTTACAAACAATTTCCCCACCAATTTCTATCATAAAGTTTTTACAACCATTGCTTTCCAATAATTTAGCTATAATATCAGATGATTGTCCCTGTGCCAATGCATTAGCATCCACCAAAATACGTTTATCATCTTTCAATAATTTATGATTCTCAAGTCGGATTTTTTTATAGCCAATAAATGGAAGAATTTTTGTTACATCGGGTATTTTAATATGACTTGTATTTCCAAGTCCAAAACCCCAGGCTTTAATTAATGGACCTACAGTAATATCAAAAGCTCCGTTTGTTTGTTCCGAAACTTGCATGGCAACATTATACATTTGTTCAAAATCAGCATCTGTTCGAACAGTGGTATCATTACGATTTATGCGCGAAATGATTGATGCTGGCTCATAAGTTGATAAAGAAAGGTCAAATTTACGCATCCTTTCCTCAATTTTTTGCTGCAAATCTATACCTTGTGGTTGTTGATAAGTGGCTGAATAGTAAGTACCTTGAGTTTTACCTTCATTATGAATATAAGGTATATTTGCTTCTGGTTTTATTTCATCGGCTGGCTGCGAAAAACGTATCACCAAAGCTATTGTAAGAAATAATAATCCAATTATGGTTATAACAATTCCTTTTCTTTTCATAAAATCATATTTTTCTAAAAAAACTATTCGAAGAGTAATCTTTGTCCACGTACTGTTTCATCAAACTTGCCATTATCAAAAACCATTTTACCATTTACATAAGTTTTGAGTACTGAAGCATCAAATTGAATTCCTTCAAATGGCGACCAGCCACATTTATAAAGTATATTTTCTGGACTAACTGTCCATGATTTATTTGGATCAACAATCACCAAATCAGCAAAATAACCTGGACGAATATAACCACGTTTCTCAATTCTAAACAAGTCGGCAGGTGAATGACACATTTTATCAATTACTTTTTCGAGTGTAAATTTACCTTGTTTTACTAGCTGCAACATGGCTACCAAAGAGTGTTGAACCAATGGGCCACCAGATGCAGCCTGCAAGCAAGAACCTTCTTTTTCGGTCAATAAATGCGGTGCATGATCAGTAGCAATAACATCAATTTTATTAGAATTAACTGCATTTATTAACGCCAAACGGTCTGAAGCTGACTTTATTGCTGGATTCCATTTTATTCTATTTCCATATTTCTCATAATCGGCATCCGAAAACCACAAATGATGCACACAAACTTCAGAAGTAATTCTTTTCTCTTTTAATGGAATATTCGACGTAAGCAATGACATTTCCTTCTCAGATGATAAATGAAACAAATGCAGGCGTGAATTGTATTTTGTTGCTAAGTCAACTGCAAAAGCCGACGATTTGTAACATGCTTCGGCACTGCGAATTAACGGATGATATTTGACAGGAATATTTTCACCTAACAGTTCCTTATAATGTTGGATGTTATTTTTAATAATAGTTTCGTCTTCGCAATGCGTTACGATTAATAATGGAATTTCGGAAAAAACCTCATTCAATGTTTTTAAATTATCTACTAACATATTTCCGGTAGATGAACCCATAAACATCTTAAGTCCAGCTACTTTTCTTGAATCAATTTTCTTTAGTTCGGGTAAATTATCATTTGTCACACCCATTAAAAAGGAATAATTGGCAAATGATTTTTCGGAAGCCAGCGTATATTTTTCTTCGAGTAAATCGATAGTTGTAGCTTGCGGTTTTGTATTGGGCATTTCGAAAAAGGAAGTTATACCACCTGCCACAGCTGCTTTACTTTCGGTATATAAATCACCTTTGTGAGTTAATCCGGGCTCACGAAAATGTACCTGATCATCAATTACACCCGGAAACAGGTAATAACCTTTTGCATCAATTATAATGCAAGATTCCTCAAT
>JBMOHG010000060.1:0-12180 GCA_049317965.1 Paludibacter sp. | reverse complement strand
TAAAATATGGATTAACCCGAACATCCAAAAAAGTGAAGGAAGCGGAAGCCGAAAAGCTAATGAGTAGGCAAAAAATATAGAATAAATAAAATGGATAATATATTAGTATTATTGTTTTTAGCTTGCATTATTTTGCTATTTATTGGTTTCTTTTCACCAAGAATAAGCTTGTTTTGGTATAAAAATGAAGAGCGGACTAAAATAAAATCTGCTTTCATCTATGGCATTTTAACGGTGTTATTTTTAATATTTTTTGTTTCCGAAGTAGATAAAAATGTTAGTAAATTAGATGACACAACCCAATCAAATGAGTCAAAAGCAGAAACAATAAATCATACAGACACCATAATTGGTGAACAAGATTCAGCTCAACCAGTAAGCGAGTTGAAACTAGAAACTTCTATAGGAAAGGAAATCTTAGTTGGTCATTTTTCATACATAATTACAGGTTTCAAATTTAAAAAAACAGTAGGAGATGAATTTGTATCTCAAACGGCTGATGGTATATATCTTCTCATAAATTTAACGATAAAGAATGTAAGCAATGAAACAAGAACATTAGATGGATCATGTTTTTACTTGACAGATCTAGATGATTTGAAATTTGAGTATTCAACAAATGGATCAACTGCTTTAGAAATGTCAGGAATGCAAAGTTTATTTTTAAAAGAATGTCAACCAAGAATAAAAACAAAAGGTGTACTTATTTTTGAAGTTCCAGAAAAGGGAGATTATTATTTACATCTTGCAGGGAATTTTATGGAAAGTAGTTCTGTGAAAGTACTTTTAAATTAGCTTAAAAGACATCGAAGAATAATCGAGTTTTTCAACTAGTTATTCGGCATTGTAATATTCGGAACTTGTAGGTAATTTCTTGTTTTAAGACAACACTTTAATCGGCTAAATTTCAATAAAGAAATTTAGTCGTTTTTATTCTAATGATGAATAAATCATTCTTTATTTGATTTTTTCCAGCCCCAAATTTATACAGTAGACTAATCATAAGTATGTTTACAAATTAAATAATGTTTTATTGTTTGAAGCAATGCTCTTTGCGTTGAAATAGAATATTTAGTAACTCTGTGCTGAAAGCAACTAATATTACCACCTAACTTGAACCAATTAATAAGATTTATATCAGGTTGGGTGAGTTGATTGTCTATGAATTATTTCTATCTTATTTATGCACAATTAAATATCTTTTGTGCATAAATATGTAAATTCAAACTTTCATATTGCATTTTTATCAAAAAATCCGCCAAAAAGATTATAAAAACACATTTTTTTCGAGGTCAAAATAAAAAAAAATAGTACTTTTGTGCTTTCATTTTTTAGGACATAAAACTAATAAACAAATATAAGAATTACGGTATGAAGAAACATAATTTTAGTGCGGGACCATCAATTTTACCACGCGAGGTAATCGAAAAAACAGCTCAGGCAGTATTGGATTTTAATGGCTCTGGATTGTCAGTGTTGGAAATTAGCCATCGTTCGAAAGATTTTGAAGCGGTAATTGCTGAAGCTTCTGCATTATTTAAGGAACTGTTGAATATTCCTGAAGGTTACTCTGTATTATTTTTAGGCGGTGGTGCAAGTATGCAATTTTGCATGGTTCCATTCAATTTATTCGAAAAGAAAGCAGCCTATTTGAATACCGGAGTATGGGCAAGTAAAGCCATGAAAGAAGCCAAAGGGTTTGGTGAAACAATTGAAGTTGCTTCCTCTAAAGATGCCAATTATACTTTTATCCCAAAAGATTATGTGATTCCGGCTGATGCTGATTATTTTCATATCACTACCAATAATACCATTTATGGTACCGAATTATTAAAAGATATAGATTCACCGGTGCCTTTAGTTGCCGATATGTCGTCTGATATCTTTTCACGCCCGTTGGATGTTTCAAAATACGGAATTATCTATGGTGGTGCTCAAAAGAACTTAGCTCCTGCTGGTTTGGCTTTTGTAATTGTTAAAGAAGAGTTACTTGGTAAAGTATCGCGCTATATTCCAAGTATGTTGAATTATAAAACGCATATTGCAGAAGGTTCTATGTTCAATACACCGCCTGTATTGCCAATTTATTCGGCTATGGAAAACCTACGTTGGTTGAAAGCGAATGGTGGATTGGTAGAAATGGAAAAGAAAAATATTGCTAAAGCCGAATTGCTTTATAATGCTATTGATAACAGCAAAATGTTTGTTGGAACAGCTGTTAAAGAAGACCGCTCTCGTATGAATGTTTGTTTTGTTATGAAACCAGAATATGCGGCATTGGAAGGTGACTTCTTGAAATTTGCGACCGCTGCCGGAATGGATGGAATCAAAGGTCACCGTTCTGTTGGTGGGTATCGTGCTTCTATTTACAATGCCATGCCGATTGAAAGCGTCCAGGCGCTAGTCGATTGTATGAACGAATTTGAAAAGTTAAACGCTTAAATATAAATTGAAAATGGGCACTTTTAGTGCCTTTTTTCGTAAAAGACATTATCATGAAAGTATTAATTGCTACCGACAAACCGTTTGCAAAAATAGCGGTTGATGGAATTCGGAAAGAAATTGAAGGTGCAGGATTTGAACTTGCATTACTCGAAAAATACACTGAGAAACAACAATTGTTGGATGCTGTTGCAGATGTAGATGCCATCATTATTCGCAGTGATATTGTTGATGCAGATGTAATTGCTGCTGCCAAACAATTGAAAATTGTTGTTCGTGCCGGAGCCGGTTACGATAACGTGGATTTAGATGCTGCTACTACTGCCGGCGTGTGTGTTATGAATACACCTGGACAAAATTCAAATGCTGTGGCTGAATTGGTTTTTGGGTTGCTGGTTTTTGCTGTACGTAATTTTTACAATGGTAATTCAGGAACTGAATTGATGGGTAAAAAACTTGGAATTCATGCTTATGGTAATGTGGGTCGCAATGTGGCTCGTATTGCTAAAGGTTTTGGAATGGAATTGTATGCTTATGATGCTTTCTGTCCGGCTAATGTAATTGAACTTGATGGTGTAAAAGCAATGTCATCGGTCGAAGAACTTTACAGTGTTTCTGACATTGTTTCATTGCACATACCTGCTACAGCCGAAACAAAAAAATCAATCAATGCAGCTTTACTTGGACTAATGCCAAAAGGTGCTATTTTGGTAAATACTGCCCGCAAGGAAGTTATTAACGAAACCGAAATGGTTGAATTTATGACAGCAAATCCAACTTTCAAATATGTTACTGATATTGTTCCGGGAAATGATACAGAAATGAAAGAAAAATTTGCCGATCGTTATTTTACAACACCTAAAAAAATGGGTGCACAAACTTCTGAAGCCAATATCAATGCCGGTATTGCAGCTGCAAATCAAATTGTAGATTTTCTAAAAAATGGAAATGCAAAGTATAAGGTGAATTAAAAAACCACACTTTTAAAATTATATGAAACCGCCTCAAAAACATGAAGTTTTTGAGGCGGTTTTATTATGATTTATAATTATATAATGTCAAAAAAAGAAAATCCTAAACACCCAAAACTATACTAGGCTCTATATTCAATTTTTTACTCAATTCACGTGCTACTTTCAAAGTGGGTTCACTTTTCCCAGATAAGTATTCACTTACACGTGAGGGACTTATTCCCAATAATTCAGATAGTTTTAACTGTGTAAGATTCATTTCATACATTCTTAATTTGACTACATCTACAAGCGTTGGAGCAGAAATGGGGAAATACTCTTCTTCGTAGTCAGCCACTAAATCGGAAATAAAATCTAACTCTATATAGTCTTTATTATCTACCGACGTATCGTTTCCAACCACTTTTAAAAGTTCTTCAATCCTTTCACAAAAAGCCTTATGTTGTTGTTTTGTAATAACTTTTGTCATAGTTTCAAATATTTGAACAATCAATTTTATCGTATTCTTTATGTGTACCAATAAAACGTATATATACCTTTTTTGATGCGAAAATAATAATTGCTACTAATCTGAAATCATTTCCTTTTATATTGAAAACATAACGATTATTACCCACACTATCAGCACTATTAAAGGTTTCTTTTATATCTGCAAAGCATGCCCAATCACTTTTTTCTGTTTTTGTGTACCACTCTCTAAGTGCTTTGTCTGAACTGTTTTGTCTCTGAATAAAAACCTTGATAGTTTCTATGGTTACTATTCTCATTGTTAGAATTATTGGGTACAAAAATACTAAATTATTCCGAAATACAAAATTATATTCTATAAAATAGAAGAATATTTTGTTTTGGAATTAATATAATGGTGATTATAAAGGAATAAAACGATACAAAATTAATATTGTGATTTATTCCTCATCAATTTTTATATCCCTGATCATTAATTGAATATTAGTATTTCCATTAAAAGTATTCTCTTCTAATGTATAACAAATATCCAACGGATTTAATGCTTTCAGGTGATCGTTATAAGCATGCATTCTGAATGCGATACCGTTCATTACATTTTCGGAACTGGTATCTATTAATTCAAGTTTTAGATGTTCTTGTTCTTTTCCTACTAGTCGGCTAGTGCCAAAATCCAACACTTTTTTTGATGCAAATATTGGTTTCATATTGCCGGGGCCAAAAGGTGCAAATTGTTTCAATACCCTGAAGAATTTTGGCGTTATATCGTTAAATTGCAAAACAGCATCTATGTCAATTTGAGGATAAGTTTGTTCTTCCAATATGTTTTCGGAAACGAATTTTTCAAACCGTTCGGTGAACGCTGGAATATTTTCTTCTTTCATCGATAATCCGGCAGCATACATATGTCCACCAAAAGTTTCGAGTAAATCACGACAAGAATCAATCGCCTTATAAATATCAAAACCCTGAACCGAACGTGCCGAACCCGAAGCTAAACCATTAGAATTAGCAAGCACAATAGATGGTTTATAAAATTCTTCAGTAAGACGTGAAGCCACAATACCAATTACACCTTTGTGCCAATCTGCTTTGTGAACCACTATCGATTTTCGGGATTTATATCGGTCGTCAGAGCCAATCAGTGCAATGGCTTCGTCGGTAATATTTTTATCTAAATCTTTACGGTCATTATTATAATCATTTATTGTATCGCTTTTCTCCTTGGCAAATGCATGATCGCCCGAAACGAGTAATTCCACCACTTCAGATGCTAACTTCATACGACCAGAAGCATTGATGCGCGGCCCGATTTTGAAAACTATATCGCTGATAGTAATATCTTTATCTGCCAATCCGCAGACATCAATAATTCCTTTTAGCCCAACACTAGGATTCGAATTTATTTGTTTTAGTCCAAAAAATGCTAGAATACGATTTTCGCCGGTAATTGGTACAATGTCAGATGCAATACTTAGTGCCAACAAATCGAGTAGGGGAGTAAGTTGCACAAAATCAATGTTGTTGGTGATTGCAAAAGCTTGCATCAACTTAAAACCCACACCGCAACCCGAAAGATGCTTGTAAGGATAAGTGCAATCATCGCGTTTTGGGTCGAGAACTGCTACTGCAGGAGGCAGCATTGCATCTGGTGTGTGATGGTCGCATATAATAAAATCTACACCCAAATCGGAGGCATATTTTACTTTAGCAATGGCCTTAATTCCACAATCGAGCGCAATAATAAGTTTAAAATCATTTGCAGCGGCATAATCAATACCTGTAATGGAAATTCCATATCCTTCCGAATAACGGTCGGGGATATAAAATTCGAGATTGCTGTAGAATTGTTTTAGAAATTTGTAAACTAGTGAAACGGAAGTAGTTCCATCTACATCGTAATCGCCATAAACAAGAATTTTCTCGTTTTTTTGCATGGCTGTAGTAAGTCTGTTTACCGCTTTATCCATATCCTTCATCAGGAATGGGTTGTGTAAATCGGCCAAATCGGGACGGAAAAAACTTCGAGCATCTTCAAAAGTCAAGATGTCGCGCTGTACTAACAATTGTGCCAGTATAGGACTAATACTCAATTCATCGGCTATTTTTTTCTGTGTCTCAATTTGGTTTTTGGTAAGTGTTCTGTAAATCCAGGTGTTTATCATTGTTTCATATTTTTTCCGCTCAAAGATGAGGAATTTTATTCCTCAAAAGAAAACAACCTTCTATTTATCAAATAATTGATAAGAAAATCAACAGCACTAATTCATTTTGTTTTCTTTTTGTAAAGGTATTATTTTTTTTATAATTGACAAATATATGATACAAGAAACTAAACCGATAATATAACCTGCTGTTTATTAGCTTTTTTTATTTTTTCAAAATGTACAGTGTTTTGTCGCGGGTAGCAAAAAGTAATGCTTTAGCCATTTCTTTTTTCTTAAACGAAAGAAATTCGTTTTTCCATGTTGAAAAATAGCCATTACTGGAGAATTTTAATATTTCAAAATGGTGTTTTTTAAATAGTTTTTGCAGCATTTTTTTTGAAAAAGTAAATGGATGTCCTTTATCGAAAGTAATCTTTTCCATTAAAGTACGAACAAAAATTCCCCAAAAATGATAGGTGTTTTGCCTGAAATAAATTACTCCTCCCTTTTTGAGCACGCGATTCATTTCCGAAAGAACCGCTTCAGGATCAGAACAATGGTCGAGCACATTGTCGATAATAATCAGGTCGAATTTGTCTGTTTCAAAAGGAAGTTCTTCACCTTTTGCTGTATAATAATTTACTCTTGGGTCTCTGTCTTTAGTAAACTCATTTACTGTAGAATAAAAATATTCCAGCGGGTCGATGGCATATTTGTTTTCGGAATCAATAAATGTAATTGTTCCGGCAGCACCACTTCCAATTTCGAGAATTGATGTATCTTTTTTGATATTTAAAATGCCATTGAGAACTATTTTTAGCTCATCAGCAAAGTTTTTATAAAACTCTATAGAAATTGAATTTTTTTGATTTTCCCACCAGTTTTTCTCATATTTCTGAGCCTGTTCCCATCTGTTTTCACTCATAAACTCTCATTTTTATGTTGATTTTAATACTTTTTTCAGAAAATTTTTACCCGACAAAAGTACAAAAACTATTGAGTTTAATAAACCATTCGGTTTCAAAATATTTAGTTTGTGGTTTTATCTTTAAATGAAACTTTATTTAAGAAATAAATTGCAGAAAATTACGTTTATATTATTTTAGTATCAAATCAAAAGAAAATACAGGGTTATATAAAATCAAAATGCAGGAAGATATAAATAAATCCTTAGAGATATTACGGCAGGGTGGAGTGATACTCTATCCAACTGATACAGTCTGGGGATTGGGCTGCGATGCAACCAATGAAGCTGCAGTAAAGCGTATTTTTGAAATAAAAAAACGGGTTGACACTAAAGCCATGCTTGTAATGGTGGATAATGCCGCAAAAATTCAGTCATATATTGAGGAAGTTCCTGATATGGCCTGGGATTTAATTGAATTATCAGAAAAACCGCTTACTATTATTTATCCGAGTGCAAAAAATCTGGCCTCAAACTTAGTTGCTGACGACAAATCAATTGGAATCAGAGTAACAAACGAAGCATTCTCAAAAAAATTATGCAGTCAGTTTCGAAAACCAATTGTTTCAACATCTGCAAATATCAGTGGAGAACCTACGCCTTTGCGATTTAGTGAAATTTCGGATGTGATTAAAAATGCAGTTGATTATGTGGTCAATTTCCGACAAGATGAACAAACAAAGCCGAAACCATCTTCAATTATAAAGTTGGGGAAAGGCAATCTAATTCAAGTTATTAGAGATTAAACTCTGACTATTATGAATAAAAACAGACTACTTCAGACATATTTTAGTTATGACTTGATAGCCTCACTTATTGTGTGGATATTATTTGTTATTTTCCGAAAAACGGTAAATGACATTGCTATTTTTAAAGAAGCACTATTCATAATTCCCAGATACGATTATCTTACCAGTTTATTGTTTTTCCCTTTCTGTTGTGCATTTGTTTATTATTTGTCGGGTTTTTATTTAAATCCATTTAAAAAATCAAGATTATCCCTAATATTTACCACATTAGTTTCTTCGTCAATAATTTCATTATCAGTTTTTTTAGTACTCAAACTTGGTGATGTTGTGGTTTCATATCAGTATTTTTATTATTCATTAATGGTTTTATTTGGACTACTTTTCGGAATAACATATACATTTCGAAGTATAATTTTTTCGAAGGTGCGAAAAAATATTCGTACTAAAAGGTGGACAATCAATACTTTAATAATTGGTACGGGTGCAAATGCTGAAAAAATCGCAGTTGATTTAGAAAAACATGCAAGTGATAATACTGTCATTGGTTTTATTTCTACCAATAAACAAATTGGAGTTTCACCCGAAAAAGTGCTGGGAAATATGACCCAAATAGCTTCTATTATTGAAAAATACAATATTCAAGAAACCATTGTTGTACTTGATAATAATGCCGATGAGCAGCAATTATTCAAAATTATAAACTTACTTTTTCAGTTTAATGTTTCCATCCAATTTACACCGCGATTGTACGAAATTTTAATTGGTAGTGCAAAGATATCTCAAATTGGAATTATTCCGCTGGTAAGTATCACCAACCCCTCTATGCCGGACTGGGAAGCAAGTGTTAAGCGTTTCTCAGATATTGTCATTTCGCTAATATCACTTATTTTGCTTTCACCGTTTCTGTTTTATTTTATGATTAAAATAAAACGAGACTCAAAAGGTCCGATTTTTTACCGCCAAGAAAGAATAGGGAGATTAGGAAAATCATTTAAAATTATCAAATTTAGAACAATGTACGTCGGTTCTGAGAATGGAAAACCAAAATTGAGTAGTGCCAATGATGAAAGAATTACAGCAGTTGGCAGAACACTTCGAAAATACAGGATTGATGAAATACCACAATTTTGGAATATTTTGAAAGGTGATATGAGTTTGGTTGGTCCGCGTCCCGAAAGAGCTTATTATATTAATAAAATAATTGAAGATGCACCGTATTATTGTTTGTTATATAAAATCAGACCGGGATTAACATCATGGGGACCAATAAAAATTGGCTATTCCGATTCAGTCGAAAAGATGATCGAACGACTTAATTATGATATTATTTACATGGATAATATGTCATTAGCAGTGGATATTAAAATATTAATATATACGCTCGAAATTATTTTTAAGGGTAAAGGCATTTAATAATTTGTATTTTAGTTCTTGAAACTCTTTCTCATCAACTTTTTTTATATCTTTGTTGTCAGTTTTTTTATAAGATATGGAAAATAAAAGTTGGTATTTGAAAATGTTGACATGGCGCGAAAAGCATATTAATCAGCGTCAGTTTATCATTATATTAAGTTTTTTGGTTGGTGTTTTTGCAGCCATTGCAGCATTTCTACTCAAATCGACCATACATATAATTCAACGCGTACTTACCGAAGGCTTTAGCCGTTACGATGTAAACTATTGGTATTTGGTTTTTCCGGCAATTGGAATATTAATTGTTTCATTGTATGTTCGCTACGTGGTGAAAGATGATATAAGTCACGGTGTTACGCGGATTTTATACGCCATTTCGCAACGAAAAAGCATTTTGAAACTACATAATATTTGGTCGTCGTTGGTAGGTAGTTCCATCACTATCGGCTTTGGTGGCTCGGTTGGGGCTGAAGCGCCCATTGTACTAACCGGTTCAGCAATTGGGTCGAATCTGGGTAAGTTTTTCAAAATGGACCAGAAAACTTTGATGCTTTTGGTGGGTTGTGGTGCTGCTGGTGCAATTGGTGGAATCTTTAAAGCACCTATCGCAGGTTTGGTTTTTACGTTGGAAGTGTTAATGCTCGATATGACCCTTACTGCCATTGTTCCATTGCTTATTTCTTCTGTTACAGCTACATCGCTTTCTTACTTTTTTTCGGGTAGTGCATTTACTTTCCAATTTGATACTTACGAACCTTTTGCCATTTCACGTATTCCTTATTTAATCCTGCTAGGTGTTGTTTGTGGGTTAGTTTCGCTTTACTTTACGCGTGGAATGAACTACCTGGAAAAACTTTTCCGGAAATTAAAAAAACCTTATGTTAAACTAGCTGTTGGTGGCCTAACATTGAGTTTGCTAATTTTTCTTTTTCCTCCGCTATACGGTGAAGGTTACGAAACAATTGAAGCATTATTAAATGGTCATTCGGCATCTGTTCTAGATCGTAGTTTTTTTCTTGGTTTTGGCGATAACCCTTGGGTTTTAATAGTATATTTGGTTCTTATTATAGTGTTTAAAATTCTGGCATCTACTGCAACAACTAGTGGTGGTGGCGTTGGTGGTATTTTTGCTCCTTCGTTGTTTATTGGTTGTTTAACGGGTTTTGTTGTTGCCAGAACATTTAATTATTTTGGTTTTGCACTGCCAGAAGAAAACTTTGCATTGGCCGGAATGTCAGGATTGATGTCGGGAGTTATGCATGCACCACTTACAGGGATTTTTTTAATTGCAGAACTGACAGGTGGTTATAATCTTTTTATGACTTTAATGATTGTTTCTACAGTTTCATATCTTACTATAATATTATTTGAACCTCACAGTTTATATGCCATGAGATTGGCTCAGAAAGGTGAATTACTTACACATCATAAAGACAGAGCCGTTTTGACTTTATTGAAAATGGAGAACGTAATAGAAACTGATTTAACAGAATTATCACCAAAAATGACATTGGGAGAATTAGTTGTCGTTATTTCTCAATCTAAACGTAATATATTCCCTGTTGTGAATCCCGAAACGAGGGTTTTAATGGGAGTACTTTTGCTTGATGAAGTTCGGAATATCATGTTTCGACCGGAGCATTATAATCGATTTACAGTACAGAAATTGATGATTGCACCACCGGCCACCATTAATGAAAATCTACCGATGGAGAAAGTGATGGAAATTTTTGAAGATTGCGGTGCATGGAACTTACCTGTAGTTGATAATCAAAAACGTTACGTAGGATTTGTTTCAAAATCCAAAATTTTTAATTCGTATCGTCATGTATTGGTTCATTTTTCGGACGAATAGCAAGTAATATTTTCCTTTTGATAATTTGTTTTTTGTGTTATGATAGCATTATAATGAAGCATTATATTTCATAAAAATCATTACTAAAAAACATTTTCATTCGTCTGCTGACCGACAAATTTTCAAATTAGCACATTCTCAAATTAATATTACACAGTTTTCTACCATAAACAGGGTATGAAAAATACCCCATTATTGCGATTGTACAGATTTCAAAACCCCTTTATCTTTGCATTATCAAATTCAAAATAAATATTCTTGAATTTTTAATTGTGAATTATTAATTATTAATTGAAATTGTCATGGCAAAAATCGCAAAAGATCTAACCGAATTGATTGGAAATACTCCACTCCTACAACTCTCAAACTACAGTGCAAAAAAAGGTTTAGAAGCTACTGTAATTGCAAAACTCGAATCCTTTAATCCAGCTGGTTGCGTTAAAGAACGTATTGCTTTGGCAATGGTAGAAGATGCTGAAAAAGCAGGTTTGTTGAAATCGGGTACAGAAATTATTGAACCTACAAGTGGTAATACCGGAATTGGATTGGCAATGGTATCCGCTATAAAAGGCTATAAACTTACACTTACCATGCCCGAAACCATGAGCATTGAACGCAGGAACTTATTGAAAGCGTTGGGTGCAAATTTAGTACTTACTCCGGGTGCAAATGGAATGAAAGGTGCTATTGCACGTGCTTTAGAATTACATGAAGAAAATCCTAATTCATATATTCCTCAACAATTTGAAAACGCGTCTAATCCCGAAGTTCATAAACGAACTACAGGACAGGAAATCTGGAATGATACCGATGGAAAAATAGATATTTTTGTTGCCGGTGTTGGAACTGGTGGAACAATAAGTGGAGTAGGAGCAGCTTTGAAAGCACATAATCCAAATATTAAAATTGTAGCTGTGGAACCTGCTGATTCACCTGTATTATCGGGTGGAAATCCCGGCCCTCATAAAATTCAGGGAATTGGTGCTGGATTTATTCCAAAAAACTATAATCCCGATGTGGTTGATGAGATACTACAGGTTAGTAATGATAATGCGATACTCACTTCCCGTCAATTGGCACAACAAGAAGGTTTGTTAGTTGGAATTTCTTCGGGAGCAGCCGCTTATGGTGCTACTATTTTAGCTCAACGTCCTGAAAATAAAGGAAAAGT
>JBMOHG010000059.1:0-12275 GCA_049317965.1 Paludibacter sp. | reverse complement strand
CTACATTTATTCAACTTAAAATATGAAAAATAGTGCTTAAAGCTAAAAATACTGTCAACATAAACTGAATTTATACAAATCAATGAAACAAGAAATTATTGCCATCACAAAAACTGCTTCGTTATATCTATTTGATATATAGCGGTATATAGTCTGGCAAATATTCCTAAATCACAGAGATACCTAAATATTCCTTAATCTTCCGGATTTTTTTAAATATTTACGTGTAAAGATATATATATTTTTTTGTTTTACAAGAGTTTTTACCGAAATCTGAAAAATTATTTTGCCATCTCCACTTTCTTTGTTGCTTCGAAATTTTCGTTTCTAAAATCAACGCGTTCAACTACATGTTGAGCTAAATCACGAAAAGCCAAAGCCAAAATGCTATCTTCGTTAACGCAAACTGGCCGTCCGGCATCACCCGCTTCACGGATACTTTGTACGAGAGGAATCTGACCTAAAAGTGGGACATTTAATTCTTCAGCAAGTCGTTTTCCTCCATCTTTTCCAAATATATAATACTTATTTTCGGGTAATTCGGCTGGAGTAAACCAAGCCATATTCTCAACCAAACCGAGTACAGGGACATTTACTTTTTCGCCGGTAAACATATTTACACCTTTTCTGGCATCGGCTAGTGCCACGTCCTGTGGGGTTGTAACAACAATAGCTCCGGTTATTCCCATAGTTTGTACTAAAGTAAGATGAATGTCACCTGTTCCGGGTGGTAAATCCATAATAAAAAAGTCTAAATCACCCCATTGAGCATCGGTAATTAATTGTTTCAATGCATTACTTGCCACCGTTCCGCGCCAAACCAAAGCTTGATTAGGGTCAACAAAAAAACCAATCGACAAAAGTTTTACACCATATTTTTCTATCGGAATCAACATTTGTTTACCATCAACATCTTCCAACGCTGGATGTGCATCCTCCACACCAAACATCTTTGGTAATGATGGCCCGTGAATATCAGCATCAATTAAACCTACTTTATAACCGAGAGCAGCCAATGAAATTGCTAAATTTGATGATATTGTTGATTTTCCCACTCCACCTTTACCCGAAAAAACAGCGATAATATTTTTTACATTGGGCAAAATTGAATTTGGCTTCGATTTAGGAACTTCTTTAAAAATAATTTCTATATTGCCTTTAATTTCAACATTTTCACTCACATAGGTATGAATGGCTTGTTCGGCAGCTTTTACTACCGATTTGGCAAATGGATCATTCGGTTTTTCGAAATAAATGGAAAAGGTAACTTTATTTCCTTCAATAACTATATTATCTTGTACCATGCCTGACGAAACAATGTCTTTTCCTGTACCCGGATATCTAACATGGACTAATGCATCTAAAATTGATTGAGATGTTATATTCATAAATTATTTGTTTGAAAAGTTTGAAAGGCTTGTCAGACTAACAGATTAAAAACCAGCTTATTGCTAATTTCTACAGTTCTATTTCTACCGAAACTCCGATAAGCATCATGCTCAATCTCAATATCAGGTTCTATAAATTCAGAGCTGGAGTCAAGTATAAATTGTATGTATTTAATTGTCATACCTCTGCCGAGCCATTGTTGTTCGTAATATGTTTTGATTTCTAAAATAGGATCTTGCAGATTGGCTGCATATAAATTGTCAGTCGAAATAACAACAGGAAGTTTATTAATGTTCACCATTTCGCAGGTATAGGTAAACATAAAGTTACTATCAGTTTTCAAATGAATTAATCCATTGGGTTTTAAAAACTGTTGGTACGATTTCATAAAATTAGTGGCCGTCAATCGTTTGGTTGTTTTTTTCATTTGTGGATCGGGGAAAGTAAGCCAAATTTCACTCACTTCATTTTCGGCAAAAAAGTGATGAATCATTTCGATATTTGTACGTAAAAATGCCACATTGGTCATCCCTTTTTCCAACGATTCTTTTGCGCCTGTCCACAAGCGAGCGCCTTTAATATCAACACCTACAAAGTTTTTTTCGGGAAATAACCGACCTAATCCTACTGTATATTCACCTTTTCCACAACCTAATTCAAGAACAATCGGATGGTCGTTTTTAAAAAATAATTCATTCCATTTTCCTTTCATTTCGAAGCTCACACCTTCGCGAACAGCGTGTGATGAAACCTGAAATACGTGTGGAAATTGCTCCATATCGGCAAACTTTGCCAACTTATTTTTACCCACTTTAATGTATAATTTACTATTTAAATAATTTACTATTTACCATTGCAGAAAATACTCTTTATTTCCTATATATATATAAAGGCTAGAGGCTTACCTTCTCAACTCTTATTCCAATATCATTTATGCCTATCAACACATCATCACGCATCCCGTGTCCAATTTGGTAACGATAAATCCCTGCTGACTTAAAATGTACGTTTTGTTCGTACAAAACAGGCATTTCAAATATTGAACTAACACCTGTTCCAAGCCATTTACCCCTATTGTCGGCCAAATAACATTCAATAGAATCTTTAATAATCACCTTATCCGGAGATGTTTTTGAGAGAAACAACCACAAATTTTGATATGGATACTCGCCTCTATTTCTGACATTTACATAAATATTGTAATTGGTTGTCGTATCGATAATTGGTATATCGAATGAACAAATTACATTTTTATTCCAGCCTTCGGGTGCAATAGAATTATATTGGATAAAAACCTCATTTTGATTGCAAGCTACTGTGAATATGGAAACAAAAATTGCCCAAAAAATCTTACTCTTCATTTTTCTTATTGTCAATATCGGTTTTCTTAATCGGTTTTTGAAATCTCGGAGCTGAAGTATTATTTGAATTATTTCCCTGAGCTTGAGGTTTTGCAAATTGTGGACGATTGTTTGAATTTTTGTTCGATTTTCCATTTGAGCGTTTTTTATTGGAGTCGAAACGCGTTAAACTATCCTGCCCCACACCACTTTCATAGTCAACTACAATTGGTTTTGGTTCATCGTCCGAATGATCATCGAGCAAATCGGGTTTCAGCCCTTTTTTGTTCATGGCAATAATATCTTTTGCCCGTTGTGCGGAAATTGTTACCACATTAGCTCCAAAATTTTGTGATGTTGAATAGGAAATCAATCCTTTAAACACGTCGGTTTTGAAATAATAATAGGTATTATCAATTGTTTCAAGCTGTATTTCTTTTGATGGATAAATCTTTAAAGCATCCATGTAAGTGTCCAACTCAAAGTTCATGCAGCATTTAAGCTTGGCACATTGTCCGGCTAATTTTTGTGGATTGAGCGAAATATCCTGATAACGGGCAGCACTGGTTGAAACCGAATTGAAAGTTGTCATCCAACCTGAGCAACATAGTTCACGTCCGCAGGGTCCAATACCTCCAATTCGTCCGGCTTCCTGGCGTGCTCCAATTTGTTTCATTTCGATGCGAACACGGAAGGTTTCTGCAAATACTTTTATCAATTGTCTGAAATCAACACGCTCATCAGCAATATAATAGAAAATTGCTTTGTTGCCATCGCCTTGAAATTCGACATCGCCAATTTTCATGTTTAGCTTCAAACTTTCGGCAATTTGTCGCGCGCGAATCATGGTACTTTGTTCTTTGGCTTTCGCTTCCTGAAATTTTTCCAAATCGGTTTCTTTTGCCTTGCGATAAACCCGCCGAACTTCCATCTTTTCGGGTTGAACATTGTATTTTTTCATTTGCAACAACACAAGTCTACCTACCAAAGTAATTTCGCCAATGTCGTGGCCAGGAGATGATTCAACAGCTACAACATCACCCTTTTCGAGTGGAATTTTAGTGCTGTTTAGAAAATATCCTTTACGGGTATTTTTAAATTGAACTTCTACAAAATCAGTTTCCTTTTGTGTTTCGGGTATATCACACATCCAGTCAAATGTGCTTAATTTTTGGGTAGAATTGCGATGGCAACCCTTTTTATTCATTCGGCAACCGCCGTTATTCAATATGAGTTTATAATCCATTTTCTTAGTTTTAAGTTGACAAGAGTTAGTGCCTGTCGATATATATTTGTTTGTGTTTTTAATAACTACGTCCTTTACCCCTTAATTGGCAAAGGGCTTTTATCTTTTAAGTAACATGATAATTTTCAATGTCAAATCGAAAAAAACCATTTTTGAATTTACATTTTGGTCTACGTGTCTTTCTGCCAGAGCAAATTCGCTCATTAAATCTTCTACATTTCTTTCGTTTATAAAAACCGAAAATTTCTTTGAAAACTCGTCTTCGAACGAAGTTAAATAATTCAGTTCGGGTTGTTGAATATTTCTAATAAAATTTTCGCGGGTCATACGTTGAGCATATACCAGAAAATTTCTTTGCCGTTCCCGCCCTACGCTGGCTGCCGCCATATCTTCCGACCATTTTCGCAAGGTTTTGAGCGAAGCGTGGTCCTTTTTATTGCCAACTTGCCACGCTAAACGCATAACCATTACAAATCGTTCAAAATTTAGTTTGTTTTCATCACTTTCGTTGAGTACTGCCAGTGCTGCCAGATAACTACCATTGGCAATATGTGCAGCATAACTCGCTTCGTCGGGTTCAACCTCCAGATCTTCATTTTCCAAAAGTGCAGCTACAATTTCATCATCTTTCAAACGAGGTACATGTACGTGCTGAGAACGAGAAAGAATTGTAGTAATGATTTGTTCCGGTTCATTCGAAACCATCAAAAAAACAGTTTTTTCGGGTGGTTCTTCCAGTATTTTCAATAACTTATTGGCACAGGTATTATGCATTTTTTCGGGCAACCAAATAATCATTATTTTGTATTCCGACTCATAAGTTTTCAAACTGAGTTTCCGCAGAATTTCTTCACTTTCATTGGAATAAATCAATCCTTGTTTTGCATCGTCAGATATTCGGGCATACCAATCATTTATTCCAAAATATGGGTTCTGAAGCACCATAGATCGAAATTCGCTTATAAAATCATCGCAAATTACTGAACTTTTTCCTGTAGGTTTTATTACAGGAAAAACAAAATGTAAATCGGGATGTGCCATTTTTTTGTATTTTACACACGAAGGACACACACCGCACGAATCCTTTTCGGAGCGATTCTCACAACATATATATTGGGCGTAAGCAATGGCTAATGCTAATTTTCCAACACCTTCAGGGCCGCGCAATAGTTGTGCATGAGGTATTCGCTGTTCTGCAACAGTACGAATAAAACGTGCTTTAAGTTCTTGTTGACCAATAATTTCGGAAAATAACATAAGAATATTATTGACAATTTGCATCTAATTATTCAATCACAATTTCAAACTTAACTGATTGAAAAATGGTTGAATTTAAAAATACTATTGATGTATTAAAAATTAAAATTGAGAAAGTGCAAATGTACAAAAAAGAAAGGAATTTGAAAAATCAATTAATTGAACTAGTTTTACCGTTAAATATTAACACAAATGAGACAAGGTAATCCTTGTCTCATTTGTGAATTTGAAGCTTTGTTTCGGGCTTATTTATACATTCGTTCTCTTACTGCTCTGATTTCGTCCGATGTTACATAATCGTCGTAATCCATTTGTTTATCAATAATACCCCTCGGTGTAAGTTCGATAATTCGGTTACAAACGGTTTGAATAAATTCACGGTCGTGCGAAGCCATAAGTACATTCCCTTTGAAGTTTACCAGCGTATTGTTGAATGCCTGAATTGATTCCAAATCAAGGTGGTTGGCAGGCGAATCTAACACCATTACGTTAGCGTTTTTAAGCATCATGCGCGAAATCATACAACGCATTTTTTCACCACCCGAAAGCACGCTGGCACTTTTGTAAATTTCTTCTCCGGCAAAAAGCATTTTTCCCAAATAACCACGAATAAATGCCTCTGTAGTATCACTCGAAAACTGTCCAAGCCAATCGACTAATTTTAAGTCGGTATTGAAAAATTCGGAATTGTCAAGTGGTAAGTATGCGTGCGTAATAGTTATACCCCAAGTATAAGTACCTTCGTGCGCTTTGTCGTGACCATTGATAATTTCAAAAAAAGCAGTCATGGCACGTGGATCACGGGACAGGAAAATAATTTTATCGTTTTTCTCTACATTAAAATTTACGTCTTTGAATAGAACAGTGCCATCTTCAATAGTTTTTCCAAGTCCGGCAATTTCCAGCACCATATTTCCCGGATCTCTGTCGGGTGTGAAAATTATACCCGGATATTTTCTTGTTGAAGGTTGAATTTCATCTACATTCAGTTTTTCAAGCATTTTCTTACGACTGGTTGCTTGTTTCGATTTTGCAACATTGGCGCTAAAACGGCGAATAAACTCTTCCAATTCCTTTCGTTTTTCATCGGCTTTTTTATTCTGATTTTGCTGTTGACGCAATGCCAATTGGCTCGATTCGTACCAAAACGAATAATTACCTGAGAAAAGCTGTACTTTACCAAAGTCAATATCAACAGTATGTGTACTTACAGCATCCAAAAAGTGACGGTCGTGCGAAACAACTAAAACAGTGTTTTCGTAGTTAGCTAAATAGTTTTCGAGCCACATCACGGTGTCAACATCCAAATCGTTGGTAGGTTCGTCAAGTAACAAATTGTCAGGTTTACCAAAAAGTGCTCTAGCCAGCAATACACGTACTTTTTCCATACCGCTTAGGTCGCTCATAAGTTGATAATGCAGGTTTTCTTTGATTCCCAATCCACTCAGCAACGAAGCAGCATCACTTTCGGCATTCCAGCCATTCATTTCGGTAAATTTTTCTTCTAACTCAGAAGCCCGTAAGCCATCAGCATCAGAGAAATCTTCTTTCATGTAAATGGCATCTTTTTCATCTTTTATTTTCCAAAGTACGTCATGACCCATCATAACTGTATCGATAACTGTATATTGGTCAAATTCAAAGTGGTCTTGTTTTAAAACCGATAGACGTTCGCCTGTACCAAATTGAATTGAGCCACGGGTTGGGTCTAAATCGCCACTAATCATTCGGATAAGTGTAGATTTACCGGCACCATTGGCACCAATTACACCATAGCAATTGCCGGCGGTAAATTTGAGGTTTACATCTGAAAATAAAACACGTTTGCCAAATTGAATGGCGAGATTTGAGACGGTAATCATTTTAAAAAAGAGTTAGTTTGAAGTTTCGTGTTTGAGGTTTAATGTTTCGAGTTCGACTATTATTAAATGAAGAATAGAACCAGTTTGTTTTTCAAACCCGTTCTATTCTAATTGTAATATTTTATGTAAAAGTTACTTACATAATTTCCCTTTAGGGGTTAGGGGCAATTATTTTATAATTCCTAATGCACGTGCATCTCTCGATATTTTTTCAACTGATTCATCTATCTGGTCGAAAGTATGAGTTGCCATCAAAGAGTAACGAATAAGTGAATCTTCAGAAGGAACAGCAGGCGATACTACCGGATTTACAAATACTCCATCATCCATCAACATACGGGTTAATTTGAATGTATTTGTATTATCACGCACAAAAAGCGGAATAATAGGAGTTTCGGTTGGTCCGATTTCAAAACCAGCCTTCAGGAATCCTTCTTTTGCACGATTTGTGTTTGCCCACAATGCATCTTTGCGCCAAGGTTCCTCGGCCATAACATCTAATGCTGCTAATACACATCCTGTAGAAGCAGGAGTTATTGATGCACTAAAAATCAATGTACGAGAATTATGTTTTAAATAGTTGATAATATTTTCGTCTGCGGCAATAAATCCACCAATAGTTCCAAGTGATTTGCTGAATGTGCCCATTATTAAATCCACATCGTCGGAAACTCCAAAATGTTCACAAATTCCAGCTCCCGTTTTGCCAAACACTCCAAGTGAATGGGCTTCATCAACATAAATTGATGCATTGTATTTTTTTGATAGTTCAACTATTTCCGGTAATTTAGCCACATCGCCTTCCATGCTAAAAACACCATCAGTAACAATAAGTTTCAATTTATTTGGGTCGCATTTTTTGAGAATGTTTTCCAATGCATCCATATCATTGTGGCGATATTTTAACTGTTTAGAAAACGAAACACGTTTACCTTCAATAATTGAAGCATGGTCATATTCATCGAATATCAAGTAATCTTCACGGCCAGTAACGCATGGTACAACACCGGAATTAACCATAAAACCTGTTGCATAAACCAATGCTGATTCTTTATGAACCAGTTTTGCCAACCGGTCTTCCAATTCGAGATGAATATCCAAAGTTCCATTCAAAAAACGTGAACCTGCACATCCGGTACCATATTTTTCGATAGCTTTAATAGCACCTTCCTTCAAACGGGGGTGATTAGTCAAGCCCAAATAACTATTCGACCCAAACATCAAAACTGGTTTTCCGTCGATTTTGACAACCGTATCCTGATCAGATTCAATAGCACGAAAATAGGGGTAAAGACCATTTGCCTTTGCTTGCTGTGGTGCATCATATTGCCCCATCACATTACTTAGTAGACTCATAAATTATATGTGTTTATAAATAAAAACGGCTGCAAAGATACAAAATTTTTATCGAAAAAAGCATTTTTCGGAATTTCTAGGATATATTTTCCTACTTTTGTGGTTCAATTATTTTTTGTAAAACACACATGAGCAAACAAATAGATTATAAATTATTGCCATTTTTAGCAGCAAAATCTGAGGGTGAATGGAAGCGATATTTTATCAAAAATAAGAAAAAATTGGAAGGAATGGATTTGCAAGTTCAGGCACTTCACAATAAAATATACCAACGCACCGATTGTTTGGCCTGTGCAAATTGTTGTAGAACTTTAGGCCCCAGAATTACTGATAAAGATTTGGAGCGAATGGCAAAAATACTGAGATTGAAAGCCTCAGATGTGATAAATAAGTATTTGAGAATTGATGAAGATGGCGATATGGTTTTTCAATCGATGCCTTGTCCGTTTTTAGGGCCAGATAATTATTGCTCCATTTACGAAAACCGACCCAAAGCTTGCCGTGAGTATCCACATACCGACCGCAAAAAGTTTTTTCAGATTTATAATCTGTCTGTAAAAAATGCAGAAACCTGTCCTATTGTGTATGAAGTGTTGGAAGAGTTGACAAATACAACCACCTAAAGAAGCCACCAACCACTAAAGGGGAGTAATTTTAGCTTTGATAAATCTCAAATTCTGCATTTAAGATAGTTTAAATTTGATGATAGTAATTTTGTTCCCCTTTAGGGGCTAGGGGTTATTTATTTTGTCAAAATCTTCCCAAAATTCCGGATACGATTTACTTACCACATCAGAATGTTGTATTTCAATTGGAGTTATAAGTGAAACGGGTGCAAAAGCCATAGCCATGCGATGATCGTCGTAAGTGGCAATGCTGATTATTTCTGCTGGTTCGCAGCGCTCGTTTTCCCATGCCAACTGACCTTCAGCAGGTTCAGTTATCACAAAACCAAGTTTAGCCAACTCATTCATTAACGCCACAATACGATTTGTTTCTTTAATCTTCAAACTTTCCAAGCCTATAAAATGAAATGGAATACCTTTCAAACAGCAGGTCACAGCAAATGTCTGTGCTAAATCCGGTTGGTCAGTAAAGTCATATTCCATTCTCGAAGTATAAGAATTCGTTGGGGTAAGTAAGACTCCATCGGTCAGATAAGCAGTTTCAACTCCTAGCTGGGTGAAAAGTTCAGCCACCATGCTATCGCCCTGAAAGCTATCTTGCCGTAATCCCAAAAGATAAACTCCACCTTTACCCACAATGGAAAGAATTTCGTACCAATAAGATGCTGCCGACCAATCCGATTCTACTTTATATGGAACTGGTTGATATTCTTGCGGTTCAATAATAATTGTGTTGTCAATAAATTCTACATCCACACCATATTCCTGCATCATTTGCATGGTCATATTAATATAAGGTTTCGAAATTATCTTACCGTCGAGCACAATTTTCAACCCTTTTTGCATGGTTGGTGCTACCATCATCAGTGCCGAAATATACTGACTACTTACATTTCCTTTCAAATGAATTTCGCCACCCATAAGCGCACTTCCAAAAATCCGCAAAGGTGGATAACCTTCATTTTCAACATATTCAATTCTAGCTCCCAAATAATTTAATGCTTCAACCAATAATTTTATCGGGCGTTGTTTCATTCGTTCGCTGCCTGTAATCACCCATTCGCCAACTGTTTTCGACAAAAAAGCGGTGAGGAAACGCATTGAAGTTCCGGCAGCACCTATATCGAAAGTTGTGTTATTGGAGTCTAATGCCTTCAATAACACATTGGTGTCGTCGCAATCGGCTAAATTTTCTATGTCGTACGGACTATATGATAGCGCATCCAATATCAAGGCACGATTGCTAATGCTTTTTGAAGCAGGAAGTTGAATTTTGACTGCAATGTTATCGGTGGTAATATGTAGTTGTTTTGTGTTTTGCATGAAATTGTTTTTCTATTTATTGGTACAAACTTTCAATTTTTTGTAATACCAATTATCATTAATTTTCTCTGAATTCTTCAGTTCGTTTTCTAACAGTGTTTTTTCACCAACATCAAATTTAAAATCTGGATGTACGAAGGTAAAATATTCAGTGTCACCAACCCAAAACTTAATTACCTGACCGTGCCATAGAGTTTGAGATATCAGGTTTACATTTAATCCCTTAATTATGTTTCTAAGTAACTGTATGTACTTCAATGGTGAAGATGAAATTTTATACAGTTTGCTCATATCGTAATTTGCAAAATCTTTTGAGTGATTGTTGTATTCCCATGAGGTATAAACTGTATCACTTTTGAAGTATTTAAATGTTTCCAATTCACCATTAACAATATATTCAATATTGAGGAAGTTTTTTATATCAGCATTTTCGACCAAAGTAACAAATTTCTCATTACTTTTTTCTTTATCGCTTTTGCATGCAGAAAAAAAAAGTAATAGCATTAGTATACTAAGTAAATTATTCATAATATTTTGATTAAATATACCATATTTCCAACATGCAAATATTACTTCGACAGCAATTTAAAATATAAGCGAAAAAGTGTAAGAATCTCAAATTTTCAAATCATTACTTCAAACCGCCAACTCGTAAATTTTCCTCACATCGTCCTCTGTCAGTTTCACAAAACTTCCCTGAGTATTTGTTCCCAATCCCATAGTTTTCACCAGAACCGGAATATCTTCGGCTTTGGCTCCAAGTTCCGAGAAACGAATAGGCATACCAAGCGAACTTACAAATTTTTCGTAACATTCAATACCTTGTTTTGCCGTTTTTTCGGGATTTTGAAAATCCATTTCACAGCCCCAAACCCGTACTGCAAATTGTGCAAAACGCATAACATCATGATTCATCACATATTTCATCCATGCCGGAAACATAACCGCTAAACCAGCTCCGTGCGCCACATCATAAAGTCCCGAAAGTTCGTGCTCCATTTGGTGGCTCGACCAGTCACTGTCGCGACCAACGCCGCAAGTGTCGTTATGTGCCACCATGCCAGCCCACATCAAATTGGCACGGGCTTCGTAATCGTCGGGATTTGCCATCGCTTTTGGTGCTTCGTTTATCACAGTAAGTAAAATTCCTTCAGCAAGTCGATCGGTAATTTCTACATTTTTTGTGTTCGTAAAGTAGCGTTCCATCACGTGTGCCATCATATCAGTGGCACCACAAGCCGTTTGATAGGGCGGTAGTGAACAAGTTAATTGTGGATTGAGAATTGAAAATGCAGGACGCATAGCATCGCCTCCGGTAGCACGTTTCAACATGCCATTTTCATGCGTTATTACCGATCCGCTCGAACCTTCGCTACCCGCAGCAGTAAGTGTAAGTATTGTACCCAAAGGCAATGCCTTTTTCACATATTGTTTGCCAGAATAGAAATCCCAGAAATCACCATCATACAAGGCTCCAACTGCAATGGCTTTGGCCGAATCGATGACACTTCCGCCACCAATAGCCAATACAAAATCGACATTTTCTTTTTTGCATATATCAATACCCTGATATACAAGACCGCTACGAGGGTTGGGTACAACGCCGCCTAATTCGGTGAACCAAATACCCGATTCGGTCAACGAAGTTTTTACTCTATCGAGCAGACCGTTTTTCACCACCGAACCGGTTCCAAAATGGATTAATACACGTGTGCCATTAAAACGTTTTACATATTTTCCGGCTTGATTTTCGGTTTCTTTTCCGAATACAAAATAGGTAGGGCTATAAAAATTAAAGTTGTTCATATAATATATTATTTTTTGAATAGCAAAGGTAAACTTTTTTAATCGTTTGTTCAAAAAATTGTAGAATTTT
>JBMOHG010000058.1:0-12347 GCA_049317965.1 Paludibacter sp. | reverse complement strand
ATGCCCGCTGAAGCCAGTGGATGCCGTAATTATCAGGGAATAGCGTGGTATCGCAAACGATTTGTTATACCTGCCGAAAGCAAGGAAAAAGATGTGCTGATACATTTTGAAGCCATAATGGGAAAACAAAAAATATATCTTAATGGCAAACTTGTGAAAGAACATGTAGGCGGATATTTACCAATAACTGTCGACCTGACAGCATTGGGTACTCAAGCGGGTGACACTTGCCAGCTAGCAGTAATGGCCGATAATAGTGATGATAAAAGCTACCCTCCCGGTAAGCCCCAAATCACAATGGATTTTGCGTATCACGGCGGTATTTATCGTGATGTATGGATGATTTGCAAAAATAAAGTAGCCATTACCGATGCTATCGAAGCAGAAAAAACGGCTGGCGGAGGTGTATTTGTACATTACGATAATATCAGTGACAAAAGTGCAGACGTATTTATAAATACCGAATTGAAAAATAATTCTGCTAAATCCAAAGTTGTCACATTGGAAACCACATTAACGGATATTACGGGCAAAATAATAAAATTGATAAGTTCGAAAGTTACTTTGCAAGCAGGAGAATCGAAAACTGTGAATCAGAAAACAACCATAGCAAATCCACAACTTTGGTCGCCGGAAATTCCAAATTTGTACAATGTAAATTTGCATGTAAAAGAAGGTAAAACGTCGATTGATGGTGGTATGGTTCGTGTGGGAATTCGCAAAGCAGAGTTTCGTGGTAAAGACGGTTTTTATCTGAACAACAAACCCTACGGACAATTGATAGGTGGTAACCGTCATCAGGATTTTGCTTATGTGGGCAATGCAGTTCCAAACTCACAACAATGGCGCGACGTAAAACGCTTGCGGGAAGCTGGTTGTGTAATTATTCGTACTGCACATTACCCGCAAGATCCGGCTTTTATGGAAGCTTGTGATGAATTGGGCGTATTTATAATTGTAGCTACACCGGGTTGGCAGTTTTGGAATAAAGACCCGAAATTTGAGCAGTTGGTGTACGAAAACACTCGCAACATGATTCGCCGCGACCGGAATCATCCATCGGTATTGCTATGGGAACCTATTTTAAACGAAACCCGTTTTCCGAAGGATTTTTCAATGAATTCTCTGAAAATAACGAAGGAAGAATTTCCATTTCCGGGTGCACCGGGTGCAGCTGCAGATATGCACTCGGAAGGTGTAATGGAAAACTACGACGTGGTTTATGGCTGGCCAACAGATGAAGGCAAAGTGAAGCAATCCATCTTCACCCGCGAGTTTGGCGAAAATGTTGACGACTGGTATGCTCATAATGCCAACAACCGTGCTGCTCGTAACTGGGGTGAAAAGCCAATGTTGGTTGCTGCATTATCGCTTGCAGAGTCCTACGATGCCATGTTTCATACCACCGGTCAGTTTGTAGGTGGTGCACAATGGCATCCATTCGATCATCAGCGTGGCTATCATCCCGACCCGTATTGGGGTGGAATTTTTGATGCTTTCCGCCAACCGAAATATGCTTATTACATGTTCAAAAGTCAGGTCTCGCCAAATGAAAAACATGGAGGAGCAGATGCCGGACCAATGGTTTATATTACCAATGAAATCACACCGTTTTCGGATAAAGATGTGGTGGTTTTTAGTAACTGTGACTCGGTTCGTTTAACTGCATACGAAGGTAAATCAATAACAAAACCAGTGATTCATGCCAAAGGTCACATTCCTTATGCACCTGTTTCGTTCGAAAATGTATATGATTTCTGGCAAATGCGTAGTTTTACTTATGAGCAAAAAAAACCAGAGTTGGTGAGCTTTATGGCAGAAGGAATTATCGGAGGCAAAGTGGTTTGCAGCGAAAAGAAAATGCCATCGCGCCGTTCAACAAAAATACGTCTGTACATTGATAATCTGGGTAAAAACCTAGTTGCTGATGGTTCTGATTTTATAATTGTGGTGGCAGAAATAACCGACGATAATGGCAATGTCCGACGATTGTCAAAAGATAATATCGTGTTCACAGTGCAAGGTGAAGGCGAAATTATTGGCGATCAAAGCATCGGTGCAAATCCGCGTGCGGTGGAGTGGGGCAGTGCACCGTTATTAGTAAGATCAACTACCAAAGCAGGAAAAATAAAAGTGAAAGCTCGTGTCCAATTTGAAGGAACACAGGCACCTACTTCTGCCGAAATTGAATTTGAGAGTGTATTGTCACAATTACCATTTAATTTTATTGAACAAAAAATCGTAAAAAAAGCAGTTTCAGGTATTTTGGTGAAATCAGAAAAACTTCAACTATCTGACGAGCAAAAGAAGAAATTGCTTGACGAAGTAGAGAAACAGCAAACTGAGTTTGGCGAAAAACTCAAAATAAAATAAGTTTTTGTATATTTGTGGTTTAAATCTAATTCGGCAATGAAAAAATTCATTTATACGTCTTTCGTAATTTTGTTTTTTCTTCAATCAGTTTATCCAAATAAAAATATGATTGTGAAAGATTATTCTATTGAGAATGGTCTGCCCCACAACACTGTTTTTTGTTCCATGAAAGATATGGACGGATTTATGTGGTTTGGCACATGGTTCGGATTGACTAGTTTTGATGGAGTGAAATTTAAAAGTTATAACAGTCGCGACGATTATAATACCGACATTCCGCCACACAAACTCCAAACAATTGTAGAGGCAAAAGATGGTAATTTATGGGTGAAAACAATTGACCACAAGCTCTATCTTTTTGATAAAAAGCATGAATTATATTACGATGTTTTTAATGAAATAAAGAAGAAATACTCGGTAAGTCCAAAAATCATTAAAATTCAGAAAACCGAAACCAATGATTTATTGCTTCTTACCAAAAATAAAGATTTGTTGAAAGCCGTTTCGAAAGGAAATGGAAGTCTGGAAATTTCGTTACTTTACGACTCGCAGAGCAAACGCGAACACAAGCTCACTAACAACTTATTAGTGGAAGATGCCAATACTATAAATTGGATTGGACTTGATTTCAAGATTATATCGTGCAAAAAAGGAGCAGCCTTGAAATCGAAACCAACCGATTTTGTGCTTCGTAAAATTGGAAATGAAGCCGGTCAGGAATTTTCTTGCGCATACTGGGCAAATAAAATGCTTTGGTTGGGCGACAATAATGGAAATTTATTCAAAGTTGATTATAATACAGGAAACGTACTCAAAATTAGTCTTTTTCAAGGTGGTGGACAAGTTCAAAATATTATTAGTCTGAACGGAAAAAGTCTTTTTATTTCAATTGCCGGCAAAGGTATTTTTGAATATGACGAACGGACTGCCAATTGCATAAAAGCCCTTCCACTTACCGGAAACGACCATGTAACAAATTCGTATGTTGACAATTACGATAAACTATGGTTCGAAATTAATCAATCTTCCCTAATATATTACGATCCTTTTAACCGCTTGAATAAACGTTTCGATTTACCTGTTGGAAATGTAAATAAAACCCTGAAATTGCAGGATGGTGGCGAACTGGGTATGTTTTTCCTCACTACGTCAGGCGATTTGGTGTGGTTCGATCGCTCCCAACTGACCATCACAATGTTGAATAATCAGCCCGATTTGACTCAAAATGGAGATAAAAAAGTTTTCTTTGATATTTTACTTGACAAAGACAATATTCTATGGTTATCTTCCACGTCTAATGGGGTTTATCGGGTCAGTTTTCCGAAACAACAATTTAATCTTTTCCAGTTATCGGCATCAAATTCTACTTTGCTTAACGAGCTTGCAACCAAAACAATATTCCAAACCAGAAATGGTGATATTTGGGTGGCAACACGTCAGGCAGAAGTGTACCGATTGGATAAAAATGGCGTTGTAAAGCAGAAGTATTCAGCTAAAAATTACGCCATTGGCAATGTCTATCATATTATGGAAGATAGTCGTGGCAACCTGTGGTTTTCGACAAAAGGCAATGGTTTGGTACGTGCCGAAGTGAATTCAGGTTCCACCTTGGGTTATAACTTTACGCGATTTATAACCGATGAGCGAAACCAATTTTCGATAAGCGGGAATGATGTTTATTATACTTATAAGGATAGCCAGCACCGGATTTGGGTGGCTTTGTTTGGTGCCGGATTGAATTTAATAACAGAACAAAATGGCAAGATTTCGTTCAAAAACAAATTCAACAGTTTTGAGAAGTATCCAAAATACGGCTTGTACATGGAAGTCCGCAATATCACCGAAGATAAAGATGGGCGAATTTGGGTGGGAACAAGTGATGGTTTAATGTCATTCGACAGCCACTTTAAAAACTCAAATGAGATAAATTTTGAGATTTACCGAAATGAGTTGGTTGGCTCAAATGTTTCTGACAATGATATTTATGTGCTGTATAAAGATGCCTCATCGCAAATTTGGATTAGTGTTTTCGGTGGTGGTTTGAATAAACTGGTAAAATACGATAAAGAAGCAAAGCGTCCGGTTTTTAAATCGTATAGTTTAAAAGAAGGGCTAAATAGCGATGTAATACTTTCGATAGTTGAAGATAATGAAAATGCACTTTGGCTTGCAACCGAAAATGCTTTGTCGCGGTTTGATAAACAAAAAGAGAGTTTCCGAAACTTCGACCGCTATGATGGGTTTTTAAATGTGCAAATGGAAGAGGAAAGCGCGATAAAACTACATTCGGGTGAATTGTGGTTTGGTAACCGCAAGGGAATTCTGTCATTCAATCCGCAAAAAATTGAGACATATAACTGTGAATATAAAACTTTCATTGTCAACTTTCTGGTTTCAAACCGTGATTTACGAAGTTTTACTGAAGATCCAATTCTGAAAGAATCTATCCGTTATGCTAATTCTATTACACTAAAACACAATCAATCAACTTTTGTTATTGAGTTTGCAGCATTGAATTATTACAATCAAAATCGTGTTTCGTATAAATACATACTCGAAGGTTTTGAGGAAGAATGGCACTTTAATGCAAAAAACCGCATTGCATCATATCCCAACGTACCGCCCGGAAAATACACTTTCCGTGTTCAAACCATTGATGAAGCCAACGCATTATTGAAATCTGAGAAGGTATTGGAAATCATTGTTCTACCGCCGTGGTGGTTCACTTGGTGGGCAAAAACTTTCTATGCAATTCTGATATTGATTTTCATTTACCTTTCAATTCGTGCGGTAATTTTTTACATGAAAATGCGCAATGAAATGTACGTTGAACAACGTGTTTCGGAATTGAAAATAAAATTCTTTACCAATATTTCGCATGAATTGAGAACGCCACTGACGCTTATTATGGGGCCTATTCAGGAACTCAAACAGCATCAACAACTGACCGAAAAAGGAGAACAGTACGTGTCGATGATTGAGAAAAATGCCAGTCAAATGCTTCAACTCGTGAATCAAATTCTTGATTTCAGGAAGATTCAGAATGGCAAAATGATTCTTCACGTTTCCCAGTTGGATTTGAACTCACTGATTGACTCTTTCCACAAAGAGTTTAGTGTGTTATCAGAAGAAAATGAAATCAGTTTCACTTTCCACCTTTCTGACGAGGAAATTTTGATATGGGCAGACAAAGAAAAGTTGGAAATTGTAATACGAAATTTGTTGTCTAATGCCTTTAAATTCACACAACCGGGAGGCAGTATTTTTGTAACAACCAGTCTGACTGATGACCGCCAAAAATGTTTAATTCGTGTTGAAGATACCGGCGTGGGTATTCCGCAAAACAAAGTTTCGGAAGTATTTGAGCGTTTCTTTCAGGGCGAAAATGCTACAAATGCTCAATATCCGGGTACCGGAATTGGCTTGGCACTTTCAAAAGAGATTGTTAATCTGCACCACGGTGTTATCAATGTAGAAAGTAAACCCGAACAAGGGTCGGTTTTCATTGTTGAGTTATTTTTGAACAAAGACCATTTCAATCCCGCGGAAGTAAATTTCTATGTAAGCGATAAGATTACTGAAATTGTAGGAGAGATGGTTGAAAATACGCAATTGGAAGATGAATCAGAAGTGGAAAAAGATGAACGAAAAACCGATTTGCCAACCCTTTTGGTGGTGGAAGATAACAAGGATTTGTGTAACTTATTGCGATTGCAACTCAATGATAAATACAAAGTTTTCACAGCCGGAAATGGTGTTGAAGGGTTGAAAAAAGTGAATTTGTATCACCCGGATATTGTAGTGACCGATCAAATGATGCCCGAAATGACTGGTACCGAAATGTTACAACAAATGCGTAACGATTTTCAAATCAGTCATATTCCGGTGATAATACTGACTGCCAAAAACGACGATGAAGCAAAAATCAAGGCCATTAGTATGGGTGCAAATGCCTATATTACGAAACCGTTCAATAAGGAGTATTTGATTGCAAGAATTGAGCAACTTCTAAGCGACCGAAAGGTTTTCCGTGAAAAAATATGGAAGCAGGAAAAATCTGAAAAGCCGGAAGAAAATGATACCTACGAAAATTATTTGCAGAAAAAGGATTTGCAATTCCTTGAAAAAATACATCAGGTAATTGAGGAAAATATCGACAACAGCGACTTCAACATCGATTCTATTGCCGACAATATTGGTATAAGTCGTTCTACTTTCTTCAAAAAACTAAAGAGCTTAACTGGTTTAGCACCAGTTGATACCATCAAAGAGGTTCGTTTAACCAAGTCGATAGAGCTGTTGAAAAATACTGACCTCACAGTTTCGGAAGTAGCTTATGCGGTTGGGTTCAAAGAATCGGGTTATTACGGAAAGTGCTTCCGCAAAAAATACGGACAAACGCCAACTGAGTACATGAGTAAATATCGGAAAAAGTAATTTATCCTGATTACAAAATGGTTTCCAATCCGTTTTATGAGTAATAATTCGATGATTAAAATCATTGAATAATAATGTAAAAAATTTATTCAAATGAATTTCAAAAAACTTACTCGCCTTATTTTGAGCTTAATTTGCATATTATCAACGCAAATTATGCCTGCTCAATCCTTCGGTTTACAGGTAAAAGATGGAAAAATTACCTATACCAAAGATGCAAAAGGCAACAGCATTCTCGACTTTTCATATTGCGGATATAAAAGTTCAGAACAAGACATTCCGAGCTTAAGCAATGTAATTTTTGTCCCAAAACATGAAGGAGATGCATCTGAAATAATCCAACGCGCCATCAATTATGTTTCGGAATTAAAACCCGATGCAAAAGGATTTCGTGGTGCAGTGTTATTGGATAAAGGCACTTATAATCTTGAAAAAAATCTGTGGATACAGGTTTCGGGAGTTGTTTTGCGTGGTTCTGACAAGCACGAAACAATTCTTTTAAAACACGGATTTGATCGTTCAGCGGTTGTTCATATCGAGGGTGTAAATAATAAAGTGCTGAAAGATTCTATCAAAGTTACTTCGGCTTATGTTCCTGTTAATGAGAAAACAATGGAATTGAACTCTGTTTCGGGTTTGAAAATAGGTGATAGAATAAACATTTTACGACCCTCAACCCCCGAATGGATTGAATCCGTTGGTTGCGATATTTATGGTGGTGGTATCAGTGCGTTGGGTTGGAAAAAAGGCGATATTGATGTGACCTGGGACAGAACGATTGTTTCTATTGATGGAAATAAAGTTACACTGAATGCGCCATTGACAGCGGCTCTCGATGTTCAATTCGGAGGAGCTTATGTGCGAAAATATGAATGGTCCGGACGCATTTCTGAATCAGGAGTTGAAAATATGACACTGATTTCCGATTATAATAAAAAATACCCCAAAGACGAAGACCATTGCTGGACAGGAGTTTCGGTCGAAAATGCCGAAAATTGTTGGGTACGCCAACTAAATTTTGCCCACTTTGCCGGAAGTGCTGTTTTTCTGCAACCAACTGCATCGCAAATTACGGTTGAGGACTGTATCTCGAAAGATCCGGTTTCCGAAATTGGAGGTTTTCGCCGGATTACTTTCTATACCATGGGTCAGCAGAACCTTTTTCAACGCTGCTATTCCGAAAACGGGATAAATGATTTTGCTGTCGGTTATTGTGCGCCGGGTCCAAATGCTTTTGTGCAATGTGAAGCAAAAAACGCACATGGGTTCAGTGGTTCCATTGATGCATGGGCTTGTGGTTTGTTATTCGATATTGTGAATATCGACGGTCATAATCTGACATTTAAAAATCTAGGTCAAAATAAAAACGGAGCTGGATGGAATACGGCTAACAGTCTTTTCTGGCAATGTTCGGCTGCCGAAATTGAATGTTACTCACCCTCTACTGATGCCAAAAACCGTGCTTACGGCTGTTGGGCACAATTTTCGGGTGATGGAGAGTGGGCAGAATCAAACAATCATGTTCAACCACGCAGCATTTTTTACGCACAGCTTGCAGCACGTTTAAATCAGGATGTTTCGGCTCGTGGTCGCGTCTTGCCAAAGAATACAGACGCATCAAGTAGTCCGCCTGTGTCTGATGCACAACGAATGATGAAAGAGGCTTACGAACCGTTGATGACAACAGAAATGTGGATTGAAAAAGCTGTTTTTGCTCCTTCAGTCGACCATTCTAAGCTTATGACTTCGTCTGACTTGAAAAGTAAACCTATGAGAATAAGAGCTTATATGCCAACCGTAGCTATTCAAAATGGACGATTGGTGTGCGATGGAGCCTTGATTGCCGGAGGAAAACTCGATGTACAATGGTGGAACGGTAAATTAAAGCCAAATTACATAGCTTCATCTATGACCAAACCGCATATTACCCGTTTTGTGTCTGGTCGCGAAGGTTTTGGTCTGACTGATCGTATTGATTCTGTAGTTTTCAATATGAAATCGAATGGTGTTGCGGTTCTGGACCATAATTACGCTTTGTGGACAGATCGTCGTCGCGATGACCATGAACGCATTCGACGTCGTGATGGTGATGTGTGGGGACCAGGTTATGAGCAACCGTTTGCCCGTAGTGGCGAAGGTGTGGCGTGGGACGGTTTGTCTAAATATGACTTGAATCGCCCAAATGTTTGGTATTGGTCTCGCTTGAAAGAGTTTGCCGATAAAGGTCAACGAAACGGAATATTACTTTTCCACGAGAATTTTTTCCAACATAATATCATCGAAGCCGGTGCACATTGGGTGGATTGTCCATGGCGTTGGGCCAATAACGTCAACGATTCGTTATTCCCGGAACCTGTAAATTTTGCCGGAGATAAACGTATTTTTCGTTCCGAAATGTTTTATGATGTAACCAATCCGGTTCGTCGGCAGTATTACCGTACATACATTCGTCAGTGTCTGAATAATTTTACCGGAAACAACAATGTAATTCAACTTATCAGTGCGGAATTTACCGGCCCATTGCATTTTGTGCAGTTTTGGTTGGATATCGTTGCTGAATGGGAAAAAGAAACCGGCAATAATGCCTTGGTTGCTTTAAGCACTACCAAAGATGTGCAGGATTCTATTCTTGCTGACCCAAAGCGAGCTGCAGTTGTCGACATAATTGATATTCGCTACTGGCATTATAAAAACGATGGAACTGTTTATGCACCTCAAGGCGGATTGAATTTAGCTCCCCGTCAACACGCCCGATTGATGAAAGTTGGCAAAGTGACTTTTGATGAAGCATACAAAGCAGTTTATGAATATCGCACAAAATATCCCGATAAGGCTGTGACCTATTTTACCGAAAATTACCCCGATTTGGCATGGGCTGTGTTAATGGCTGGTGGCTCAATTCCAACGTTACGTATTAATGATCAAAACTTTATGAGGGATGTTGCACAGATGGTTGTGAAACCGGTTAATTCAGATAAATATAAGTTGATGGTAAAATCTGGTACAGGAATTATCATTTTTGCCCAATCAAAATCAGAAATTCCTATTCAGTTAGAGCAAGGAAAATATATTTTGAAGTTTGTAGAAAATAAAACCGGTGATATTGAAATTCTAAATAAATCAATTAAAGGAGGGCAATTATTTAATTTAAAGACTCTTACAGGTAAGACCGGAGTTTACTGGCTTCAAAAAATGGATTAAAAACAGATATTTTTTATTTAAAAGCCGATTCAATAAATAAGTTGAATCGGCTTTTTTTGTGTACAAAACACTAGAATTTAACACGAAAACATGTTTTATAGCATGTTACTTGTTTTTACCAAATCAAAATCAGAATTTCCAACCACATAAAAAACCAACACTGTATTTTTGTCACATAAAATTTGTAACCAATTTAATACTATATAGTGATGGAAAACAATTACTCAAGAAAATCGATTTATGTAAATTCAGATGCAGAAACGATTCAGTTACTGGCAGAATTTAGAGAAGGTAATACTACGGCATTCTCGAAGTTGTACAATATGTATGTGAATTTATTGTATAGTTATGGTTGCAAAATTACTACCGATATGGAATTGTTGAAAGATTGCATTCAGGAAGTATTTATTAAAATATACAATAAACGTACTGAACTGGATACTGTTGCAAATTTCAAATCGTACATTTTGATATCTCTTAAGAACAAATTGTGTGATGAAAGTCGTAAGCGTGTTAATCTTTCAGACGTATCTGTTGAAGAACTGGATGTTATTTCGAGCGATAATGTTGAAAAAGATTATATTGCCAACGAAAAAGAACAAATGGATAATAATCTTGTAACCAGAATGTTGGATCAATTGTCACCTCGTCAGCGCAAAGCAATTGTATTATATTATATAGAAGAAAAAAAATACGAAGATATTTGCGTTATCATGGACATGAACTACCAATCGGTACGCAATTTAATTCACCGTGGAATATCAAAATTACGGACTTTTGCAGCATAAAAATATAATAGCTGTGTTTTGAGTACGAAGTCTGAGTATTTGCGTCTTATTTAAAATTAAATGCAAATACGTGAGTCCATCTACCGATATTAATGTAATCAGCTTGTTAGTTAATGACGATTTTATTAACTACGCCATTAATCCCACTCTTATTTTGAAGGAGATGTGGGATGATTTCTTTGGTACTCATCCCGATTTATTGCCTATAGCCAATGAAGCAAAAGAGATTCTCTTTTGTGAACGGGATTTTCAAATCCTTTCTCCAATTGAAATAAAAGATTTAGAAAAAAGCATTTTTGAAAAATGCGGATTAGAATTCGCAAATTAATCTTTTTATTTTAGCATTTCTCAGATTTTTTCTTTTATCAACCCCGATTTTTATCGTTTAAGGTTTTTTTATTCAAAAAACCGTCTCAACTCGCCTTTTTGATAAGCAACACAGTACATTATGTGCACTTTGTACGTCAATATAATATCAAATAACAATAATATGAAACATCAACACTTTGTTACAATATTGCTGATCTTGCTTATAACTTCATGTAGTCAAAACCAATATGAAAACCCTTCTATCATTGAATTGGTTGATACGAATTATAGATTTTCTACCGAAATTTTGATAAAATACTGCAAAGAAAACAGGATTAATGTCGGTTCTATCTATCAATGGCAAAATCACTGGACAATATATACTGATCAATCGCATGTAAAGGAAATTGTAACTGTTTTGGAGAAGAAGTTTCCACATTTGAAAATTACTGTTTTCGAAAAACCATTTTATAACTTCAACAGAGAAAAGCATTTTCACGAAAAACCAACTGCTAAGTGGGAAAATATTATTATGACTGCTAATCTGGTAGAAGATACCATTAAACAAAATGAATACATGGAATATCACCGGACGCAATTTAAAAAATGGCCTGAAATATCCTATGGTTTTAGTAAAGCCAACTTTCAACAACTACTTGTTTTTAGAAATGGTCGGCAATTGATGTTGGTTATCAGCATTCCGAAAGGAGAAAGTTTGGATAAATTAAATCCCAAAACATCTGAAAATAATCCACGTGTAAATGATTGGAATTCAATCATGAGTAAATATCAGGAAGGAATTGAAGATGCTCCGAAAGGAACAACATGGGTAGTTTTTCAATCGCTTCGCTGAGATCTTTCCTTCGAACGATCTTTCCGATATTATATGTGATGATTTATAAAGAATTTGAAAATGGACTAACAGTCTTTAATCTTGACTCTTGGTTCTTATGTCTAAATAAATATGCAACAAACCAATTACCAACTTTTTGATTTTCTGGATTTCAGCACCGAACTAAACGAGGGTGACCGTCTTTGGCGTGCTTGCCCACCAAGTCGTATTGAGGAAAGAAATGGAGATATTTTTGTTTGGATTCCGTTTCAAAAACAACATAATTCCAATGAAATTACACCCGATGCATCTGCTCCGAAAAAGGAATATGTACTGAGAATAAAAGCGATGGGCGATAAAATACTTCGTATTTCGTTGGCTCTTGGTGGAAGTGTGATGGAGGATTC
>JBMOHG010000057.1:0-12389 GCA_049317965.1 Paludibacter sp. | reverse complement strand
CTTTCATTTTGTCTGAGATTGGTGATTTAACCTCTTCAGCGTTTTTTGCCATAATTTTATTTTTATGATTTTGATTAATAATTATTCTTGGATTTTTTTAGTTGAAAGTATATCTGTACAAAGATAAACATTTTTTCATTCCAACAATTCCAACTTTGCAAATTTCAGCAATAAAGATTTCATGCCTTTTTCGCCAAAATCAATGTCAGCCTTTTCGTTTCCATTTACGATGCTTGTATCCAAAACTTTACCAATTCCAAACATGCTGTGTTTAACAAAATTTCCCACCTGAATAGAAGCATTATTTGTCGAAATTTTTGTTTCATTTATATTGTCAATTTTTACCAATCGTTTTGGTGTTGGCATTACAAAATTATCATATTTTGGTTTCGAAAAATTGCTTTTGTTGAATCGGTTTCGTTCAATTTCCATGTCATCATCCCAATCGCCAATACGTGTCTGTTTCGGGATTGCTTCTACTGGCATATCTAAAAATTGCTCATCAATATCTTTTATAAAACGACTCGGGTTTGAAAAATTAGTTTTTCCATTGCGAAATCGTGATTTAGAATAACTGATAAAACATCGTTCCTCAGCTCGGGTAATGGCTACATAAAATAAACGTCGTTCCTCTTCCAGTTCACGTTCGCTTTGTGTGCAAAACGGCGAAGGAAATAATTCTTCTTCCATGCCAACAATAAATACAGCTTTAAATTCCAGTCCTTTAGCTGCATGAACGGTCATTAAAGTTACTTTGTCTTTATCTGTTTCTTTGTCTGTATCCTGATCGGTTAGTAACGAAATCTCAGCTAAATAGTCTGGTAATAAAGCGATGGTTTCACCGGCTTCATGCTTCAATTCACAAAATTCGTGTATGGCTTTGAGTAATTCCTGCACGTTTTCCTGTTTGCTCATGTTTTCAGGCGAACGGTCGGTATAAGTATCACTTATTACTCCAGTAGTTTTAACTATACTGTTCACCAAATCATACGCATTTTGAGTAGTAACTTGTTGTGCAAAAATATCAATCATTGCACGGAATTGTGCCAACTTATTAGCAGTTCCTGCATTTACTGCCAAATTATATTTCAGCATATCTGTGAGTACTTCCCAAGCACTTACAGCATGAAGTTGGGAGCATTCAATCAGTTTATTTATAGTAGTATCGCCAATTCCACGAGCCGGATAATTGATAATTCTTTTCATCGCTTCTTCATCATTGTGATTACAAATTAAGCGGCAATATGCAATAACATCCTTAATTTCCTTACGTTGATAAAACGACAATCCACCATAAATCCGGTAAGGTGTATTCTGCTTGCGCAATGCCTCTTCCATTACTCGCGATTGTGAATTGGTGCGATACAAAATGGCAATGTCCTGAAAACGATAATTACTTTCGTAACGCAAATCGGAAATTGTATTTGTTACCACAAAACCTTCTTCGTAATCTGTAAAAACACTCAATATTTTTATTGGTTTTCCAGTTTCTTTTTCCGAAAAAACAGTTTTCTTAATTTGTTGTGAGTTTTTGTCAATCAGGCTGTTGGCAGCATTCACAATAGTTTTGGTGGAACGATAATTTTGCTCCAATTTAAAAACTTGTGCATTATGATACGTGTTTTTAAATTGTAGAATATTGTCGATATTTGCGCCTCTAAACGAATAAATACTTTGAGCGTCATCGCCTACAACACATATTTTTTCGTGTGTTTCTGCCAGTTTTTTTACTATAAGATATTGTGCAAAGTTGGTATCTTGGTATTCATCTACAAGGATGTATCTAAAAATCTGTTGGTATTTTTGTAAAATGTTTGGGTTATTGCGGAACAAAACATTTGTTTGGAGCAACAAATCGTCAAAATCCATTGCATCGGCAAGTTTACAGCGGTTACAATAAATTTTGTAAATGTCCTTCAGCATTGGAATTTTTGAATTCATATCCGCTTTTAGCAAATCAGTATTTCCCAAATACGAATCTGGCGTAATCAGGTTATTTTTCGCAAATGAAATTCTCGATTGAACAAGTCCGTGTTTATAGATTTTATCGTCTAGTTTCATCTCTTTTACGAGGCTTTTTATCAGGCTTTTCGAATCGGATGAATCATAGATGGTGAAGTTCTTAGAATATCCAATGTGCTCTGCTTCAGAACGAAGTATTCGTGAAAATATAGCGTGAAAAGTACCCATCCAAAGATATCGCGCAGTATTAACGCCAACCATTGTAGCAATTCGCTCTTTCATTTCGCGGGCTGCTTTGTTGGTAAAAGTAAGTGCCAAAATGGAACCGGGTGCCATTCCGGTTTTTAGCAAATATGCAATTTTGTATGTCAACACACGCGTTTTTCCTGAGCCTGCACCTGCAATAACCAGTGAAGCACCATCGGTATAAATCACCGCGTTTCGTTGACTTTCGTTGAGTTCGTTAAGAAAGGGAAAATCCATTTTATGTTTAATCGATAAATAGTTGAACCTGAATTAGAAAATGTGTGACTCTTTCAACTTAATATTTATAGTCACTTTAATTTCTTTTCTGTCTGCAAAGTTAGCAATTTCATTCGTTCATCACTAAAATAGTTTTCAACAACTTGTTTTTACTCAAAAAGCACTAACTTTGCAATTCTAAAAAAACTTTTCAAATTAAAAACTGATCATTAAACTCTTGTTTGCCGGATTATTTGTTTACATGTCAACTGATTTTGTAACTTGTAACTTGTAACATGTAACTATTAAGATATGAAAGCTTTTAGTATATATATTTTTAAAATTTTAGGGTGGAAAGCCATTGTAACTGTTCAAGAACCAGCCAAAAGCATTATTTGTATTGCACCACACACCAGTAATTGGGATTTTCTGATAGGTGAATTTTACTATTTGTCACTGGGACGACATTCTCATTTTTTGATGAAAAAATCTTGGTTTTTCTTTCCTATTGGCATTTTACTAAAGGCAATTGGTGGAATACCTGTCGATCGGTCAAGAAGTACATCTGTCACAGATCAGATGGCAAATGAGTTTGCAAAACGTGATACATTTCACTTGGCAATAACCCCCGAAGGAACACGTAGCCTTGTGAAAAAATGGAAAATGGGCTTTTATCATATTGCCGTTAAAGCACAAGTACCTATTCAGTTAGCTTATATTGATTATGGAAAAAAAGAGATGGGAATCACTGAATTATTTTATCCAACAGGTGATGAAATAGCTGATATGGCAAAAATTCAGGACTTTTACAAAAACATTACACCTCGTTTTCCTGAGAAATTTTCAGTAAATGGTTAATTTGTTAATTAGTTATTTGGTTAATTAGTTAAATAGTTTTGATATTAACCCAATCAACCAATCTTCAATCAACCAATTAACAAATTTCCAATTATCCAATTTCCAATTAACTATTTAACAAATTCCCATGAGAATTTCACTAGTTCAAGACACTATTTTTTGGGCTGACAAAGCTGCAAATTTGCAAAAAGTAAGCGGACAATTGGCTTTACTGACAGGTGAAACGGATTTGGTGGTACTACCCGAAATGTTCACAACAGGTTTTTGTACCAACGAGCTTCATTTGGCCGAAACTTTGGAAGGTGAAACGGTTAAAATGCTAAAAAAATGGGCTATTCAATTTAATCTAGCCATTGCCGGAAGTTTTATTGCTACTGAAAATGATAAGATATACAACCGCGCTTTTTTTGTATTTCCAAGTGGTGAATTTCAAACTGCCGACAAACGTCATTTATTCTCAATGGGTGATGAACACCTCCATTTTTCAGCTGGAGATAAGCGCATGATAGTAAATTATTGTGGATTTAATATCTGTTTATTAGTATGTTACGATCTTCGCTTTCCGGTGTGGGCTCGAAATGTGAACAACGAATACGATTTGCTTATTTATGTCGCCAACTTTCCAGAACGCCGTATTGCCGATTGGGATATTTTACTGAAAGCCCGTGCCATCGAAAATCAATCGTATGTATGTGGTGTGAACCGAATTGGCACTGATGGATTGGGAATTGCTTACAATGGACATTCTGCATTATTGGACTTTAAAGCAAATCCATTACTTTCTTTCCCCGAAAATAATTTTTCTATTCAAACTACTCAACTCACCATAGAGCCTTTACGACTTTTCCGACAGAAATTTGCTGTTTGGAAAGATGCTGATGGGTTTGAAATTAAAGTCTGAATCAGCATTTAAACATTATTATTTACTGATTTCAGTAAATACTTCGAATGCTCTTTCAACTGTTTTTACTTCCAGAAAAACCACAGAACGTCGTTGATTTCTTTCCCTAAGTTGACATTTTCGAGGATGAGAGGTCATATATTGAAGTAATTTTCCAAATGATTCGGACTGATAATAAGAAGATTGTGGATTAGAAACTAAGAAAGCAGTCATTTGTTCGTTTTTCAATACCAGTTTCTCTATTCCAAAACGCATTGCCAACCAACGCAATTTTACGACTAAGATAAGACTTTGACCTTCATGCGGTATTTTGCCAAATCTATCTTCCAATCGTTTTTCAAATTCTACCAACCCTGCCTCGTCCTGAATACTATCCAATTCGCGATACAAACTGATACGTTCCGACACATTTTCGATGTATTGGGTTGAAAACATGACTTCCAAATCGGAATCAATTTGACAATCGGTTACATAAGTTGTAGAGCTTTCATTTTCAGCTCTTTCGTCGGCATATAAATCTGCAAACTCCTCATCTTTCAATTCGTGAACGGTTTCATTTAGAATTTTCTGATAGGTTTCATAACCTAAATCGGCAATAAAACCACTCTGTTCGGCTCCAAGCATATTACCTGCACCACGAATATCAAGATCTTGCATCGCAATATTGAATCCGCTTCCTAATTCAGCAAAAGTCTCAATCGCTTGTAATCGTCTACGTGCTTCGGCAGTTAGTAAACTTAATTCCGGTGCCAATAAATAGCAAAATGCTTTCCGATTGCTTCGACCAACCCTGCCTCTTAATTGATGTAAATCACTTAATCCGAAATTGTGAGCACTATTTATAATAATTGTATTGGCATTCGAAATGTCAATTCCCGATTCAATAATAGTTGTTGCCACCAATACATCATATTCATAATCAATAAAGTCGACTATAATTTCTTCTAATTTATCAGCCGGCATTTGCCCATGACCTACTGCCACCCTGCAACCCGGAATAAGACGTTTTATTAGAGCTTCAATATTATATATACTTTGAATTCGATTATTCACAAAGAAAACCTGACCATTACGGTTCATTTCCAGTTGAATGGCTTCACGAATCACATCTTCGTCAAATAAATGAATTTCGGTTTGCACCGGATAACGATTGGGTGGTGGCGTGTTGATAATTGATAAATCGCGTGCTCCCATAAGTGAAAACTGCAAAGTACGGGGAATTGGAGTAGCGGTCATGGTCAAGGTATCCACGTTGATTTTCATTTCCTTTAACTTCTCCTTAATTGTAACGCCAAATTTTTGTTCTTCGTCGATTATAAGTAATCCCAAATCTTTAAACTTTACACTTTTACCTACAAGTTTATGTGTTCCAATTATTATATCAACATTGCCTTTTTCCAATCGTTCCAACACTTCGCTGGTTTGCTTAGCTGAGCGAGCTCTACTCAAATATTCAATTGTACACGGAAAATCTTTCAACCGATCTTTAAAAGTATTATAATGTTGCAAAGCCAGCACTGTGGTTGGTACCAAAACTGCTACTTGTTTGCTATCAGTTACTGCTTTAAATGCTGCTCTAATGGCAATTTCAGTTTTTCCAAATCCCACGTCGCCACATACCAATCTGTCCATTGGCAGTGATGATTCCATGTCTTTTTTTACATCTGCAGTTGATTTTATTTGGTCGGGTGTGTCTTCATAAATAAACGATGCTTCCAATTCTTGTTGTAAATAACTGTCGGGCGAATACTGAAATCCTTGTTCGGCTTTTCGTTTGGCATACAGCTTAATAAGCTCACGGGCAATGTCTTTTACTTTCGATTTAGTGCGTTCTTTTAATCTTTCCCAAGCTCCGGAACCTAATTTGTTAATTCGCGGAGCTTCGCCTTCTTTGCCTTTGTATTTCGAAATGCGATGCAAAGCGTGAATACTTACAAAAATAATATCATCATCTTTGTAAACCAGCTTTACCATTTCCTGCATTTTTCCATTCACATTGGTACGAATTAAACCGCCGAATGTTCCAACACCATGATCGACATGCACCATATAATCACCAATCTGGAACTGATTGAGTTCCTTCAACGTCATTACTACTTTTCCCAATCTGGTTTTGTCCGTTTTAAGCTGGAATTTATGAAAACGGTCGAAAATTTGATGATCGGAATAACACAAAAGTGATAAATCGTGATCGATAAAACCTTCGTGAAGTGTATTTTTTACCGGTTGAAATCCAATTTGATCACCACGGTCAGCAAAAATACTTGCAATTCGGTCGGTTTGCTTTGTACTATCACTCAGAATATAGATTTTATATCCATCGTGAAGCCATTTCTTTAGGTTATCAGCAACTAAATCGAAGTTTTTGTGAAAAATAGGTTGTGGCGAAGTTTTAAATGAAATGGTAGTATTATGTTGAAAATATGACTTTTCCGACCATTCCATTTTCCTAAACGGAGTTACTAATTCTACAAATTCATCTCCGGTAATCAGCGTTTTATGTAATCCGGAAATTTTATGTTCTCCTAAATTTGCTTTTATAAGTGCTTCATCGTAAAACTGATTGATTCGTTCGCGCACAAATCCAGCATTTTGGAAAGCTATCAAACATTTATTTCCAATAAATTCCAGAAATGAAATATGTGGCGAAGTAGTATCACGATGCAAATCTGGAACTATAATTATCTCATTTTTATGTTCTTGCGAAAGTTGTGTTTCAATATCAAAAACACGAATAGATTCTACTTCATCGCCAAAAAAGTCACAACGAAAAGGTAATTCGAATGCAAATGAAAAAATGTCGACAATACCTCCACGAACTGAAAATTGACCGGGTTCATAAACAAAATCCACGCGTTCAAACCCGTATTCCATCAACATTTCAACAATAAAATCGATGCTGATTTTTTCGCCTACCTTCATTTTGAGCATTTTGGTTTGCATTCCCTGAATCGAAATCACTTTTTGCATTAGAGATTCGGGATACGTAACTACTACACACGGATTTGAGTTGTTGGCCAGACGATTAAGTACTTCAGTACGTAAAATTTCGTTAGCAGCATCTAGTTGCGATAATTTAATTGCACGTTTGAACGACGATGGAAAGAAGAATACATCATCTGCTGGAACAATAAATTTTAAATCGTTGTATAAATATGCTGCTTCATCGGAATCGTTCATTACCAGAATTTGAGTTTTTGGAAATGCTTTGAATAAAGATGCAGCCACTAAAGCAGATGAGGAACCACTCAAACCAGAAATTTTTACGTTTGGTTCAAGTGAATTTGCCCATTTTTCTAGCGCAATAATTTGCGGATGATGAGCATAAAGTTGTTGAAAGTCAGAAAGAATCAAAATTGGTTATTGGTTAATTGGTTATTGGTTAATTGGTTATTGGTTAATTGGTTATTGGTTAATTAGTTATTGGTTAATTAGCGATTTAGTGATTGGTTGTTGGGTTTTTGTAATTCCTTTTGTTTTTGCAGAAAACCTATATATCCATTTAGTAATCTTATACATTTCTCATATTGTATTCTAAATTCATTCAATTGAATTTCGGTTATGTAGTTTTCGTCCATTGCACATATTAAATGGTCAAGTGATTCGGTTAGGGAACCACGGGCTTGCCTACAAAATTGAGTATTTTCCTGAAAATGATACCTTCCATGACCTTCAGCAATGTTGGCTGTTACAGAACGACTTGATCGAATAATCTGGTCTGTCAATTTATATTTTTCTTCAAAAGGAAAACTTTTAACTAAAGTTGAAATCTGATTTCTAAAGATACGACTTTCCATCCAAACTTCTAACGACTCAAAACTATTTGCCATACTATCATCAATTTTATAAATTAATTCTTCTCAACTCATTAAAAGAAAATCAAAATCAACCGACTAATTATCAACCAATCACCAATTAACCAATCACCAATTAACCAATCAACCAATAACTAATACTCAATCTTATCCTCCGCTTTTACCCAGTTCTCAAAAGCTACAATTGCTTCATTTGCTAATAATTGGGTGGTCTTTACTTTGCGGTTTTCTGGTTTCAGTTCTATTTCATCATAAATAAACGAATCGTCAAATCCGATATTTTTTGCATCTGCCTTTGTGTTCCCAAAAAACATTCTATCCAAATGTGCCCAATAAACGGCTCCCAAGCACATTGGACAAGGTTCGCATGAAGTATAAATATCACATCCTGCCAAATCAAAAGTTCCAAGTTTTTTTGATGCTTTTCTAATTGCATTCACCTCTGCATGGGCAGTTGGGTCGGTGCTAGCTGTAACCCGATTTACTCCGGTAGCAATAATTTTTCCATCTTTTACTATCACTGCTCCAAACGGACCACCTCCATTTTTGATGTTTTCAATTGACAACGCTATTGCCTTGCGCATAAATTTTTTATTATAATCCATATCAAAAGGTGAATTTTTACAATTATCTATCAATAAGTAAATTATTCTACATATTTATAGTGGGTTGCAAAGATAGTCTTTTTTTTAATGTCATAATTAGTTTGAAAATGATTTTGAGTTTACTTCAAAATAATGAAGAACAAAAAATTACTCGAAAAAAAAATTGAATGAATTGTTGATAAATATTCATATCAATGAAACATTATATAAAAAGAAAACACTTATATTTGCCGCGAAAAAAAATATAATATAATAATGTGTTAATGTATTGACAATTAGATATTGATATAATTTCAAAATTAGAAAAAAGTGAAGTTATAAAAAATAAAGTGTAAAACATATAATCCAATAAATATTATTTTTCTCAAAATTAATTATTATAAACAAAAACAACTATTTATGATTAAACATTTAAAGTACTTAGTAGTAGCAGTATCGTTGTTGTTGACTTCAACAATACAAGCACAAGTTACAACCTCTGGAATGAGTGGAAAAGTTGTCTCGAAAGGTGAAACAATTATTGGTGCAGCAGTTATGGTTGTACATACACCATCGGGCACACAGTACGGTACTGTAACAAATACCGATGGTAGGTTCAATATCTCTGGCATGAGAGTGGGAGGCCCTTACGAAGTTAAAATTTCGTATGTTGGTTTTCAAACTCTTATAGTAAAAGGTGTAATCCTAAATTTAGGTGAAACTGAAAATCTTTCAGCTGAATTGAAAGAAAAATCAACTGAATTAAAGGAAACTATTGTAGAAGCAAAACGTACAGTAGCAAAAAACAGTACTATTACAAACATTGGTGCTGAGCAAATTTCAAAAATCCCCACCATTAGTAGAAGTATCAACGATTTTACAAAATTATCGCCATTTTCCGGAGCAGGTAATTCGTTTGCAGGTCGCGATGGACGTTACAACACCATAACATTAGATGGTGCTTCTTTAAATAATAGTTTTGGATTAAGCACTAAAAACTTACCAGGAGGTGATGCTCAACCTGTTTCATTGGACGCTATTGATGCAATAAGTGTAAATGTATCGCCTTATGATGTAAAATACTCCAACTTTACAGGTGCTGCAATCAATGTTGTAACCAAAAGTGGTACAAACAAAATAAAAGGTACTGCCTATACTTTTCAACGTCCTACTTCATTCACTGGCAACATGGTAGATACTTTTGAAGTAGCTAATGCAAATACCCGAAAAGCAGAAACTTATGGTTTTACTATTGGAGCACCAATTATAAAAAATAAACTCTTTATATTTATTAATGCTGAAATTGAAAAAGAAACATTTCCTGGCATAGAGTGGAAACCAAGTACAACGGGAACAGGCGACTTAAATACCAAAACTTCACGTACAACTGAAGCAGACTTGGAAACAATGAAAAATTTTCTGAACACAACCTATAATTATGATGCAGGAAAATACAAGGATTTTGGTAGTTTCCAAACGGGCAACACGAAAATAATGGCACGTTTAGATTGGAATATCAATTCTAAAAATAAATTTATGTTGCGTTTTAACGCGGTAGATTCTAAAAATGATCAAGCTGTGAATGCAACATCTGCTCCAAATCCAAGAAGTACCGATCGTTTGGGTATTAATTCTATCGCATTCTCCAATTCTAATTACAAATTTCATAATGTGGTAACTTCAATTACAGGGGAATTAAACTCAGTAATTAATTCAAAAATTTCCAACAAATTGTTAGGTACCTATACTCACATACAGGATACTCGTTCAGAGTTAGGCACTCCATTTCCATTTGTCGATATTTACAAAGGTGGATCTCAATATATGTCATTTGGTACTGAGTTATTTACACCTAACAACAACGTAATTAATAATGTATTGAGTTTTATTGATAATGTCAGTATTACTTTAAACCAACATTATATTACTGCCGGACTTTCATTTGAAAAACAATATTTTTATAATTCGTTTTTACGTTATCCTTATGGATATTATCGTTATGCATCAATGGATGATTTTATGCAAAATAAAAAACCATTGGCTTACGGTTTAACTTATGGTTACAATGGCAATGACGCCCCTGGTGCAGAATTGAATTTTGGAATGGGAGGCGCATATGTTCAAGACGAATGGTATATTACTGATAATTTAAGAATAACAGGTGGTTTGCGCTTGGATTTACCTATGTATTTTGACAAAATGTCTGGAAACAGTGCAATTCTAACAAAATCATTCTCAGATATTGGTGATACTCTTACTAACAAACGTATCATCGATGTTTCGAAATGGCCTGCATCAAAAGTTTTATTTTCACCACGTTTAGGTTTTAAATGGGATGTGAATAACGATCGTTCTTTAGTATTGAATGGTGGAACAGGTTTATTTACAGGTTTACTTCCATTTGTATGGTTTACTAACCAACCAACTAATGCAGGAACACTTCAGAATACAGTTGAAATTACTGATGCTGCAAAATTAACAACAATTACATTCAAAGAAAGTTACAAAGATGTAATTGCAGCAAATCCAACATTGTTTCCATCAACTCCAAGTAATACTGTACCAGGTTCAATAGCATTTGTTGATCCAAACTTTCAAATGCCTCAAGTGTGGAGAAGCAGTTTAGGTGTTGATATTGAATTACCTTATGGATTTGATTTGTCATTAAATGGACTTTTTACTAAAGATATTTATAATGTAGTCCAGTTAAATGTGAATGAAAAAGCACCAACTGGAACATTTACCGGCTCAGGTGCAGATAATCGACCATATTATACAACCAATGTAAATGGAACACGCCGAATCAATACAGCTATTTCAAATTCAATGATGTTAGCAAACGGAAAAGAAAAAGGTTATCAATACTCACTAAATGCTTCATTATCAAAACGATTGATAGCAGGATTTACAGGTATGATTTCTTATACTTATACAAACGCGCAAGATATGTCGGCAAATCCGGGATCGTCTGCAGCTTCTGCTTGGTCAGCTAATACTGCAGTAGGTAGTTTGAACGATCCGGGATTAAGCTATTCAGGTTTTGCAGTTCCTCATCGTATCGTTTCAAGTTTGTCGTACGAAGTAAATTTGTTAGATTTTTCAAAAACAACATTCTCATTATTCTATAGTGGCTCACACACAGGAAGAATTTCGTATACAGGAAGTAATGACTTGAACTGGGATGGAAATACGTCGGATTTAATTTATGTTCCTGCAACAGCCGATGAATTGACATTTGCAGATATTACTTCAGGAACACCTGCTGTGGTTACGTATACTGCGGCTCAACAAAAAACGGACTTCTGGGCTTATGTTGAAGGAAATGATTATTTAAGCAGTCGCAAGGGTAAATATGCCGAACGTTATGGCGATTTACGTCCATGGTTGAACCGTTTCGATTTTAAAGTTGCTGAAAATTTTGATATCAAAATGGGAACAAATAATTATGGTTTAGAAATTAGTTTAAATGTACTGAATGTTGGTAATATGCTTAATTCATCATGGGGTACATATAAAACAATGGGTAATTTGAGTTTTGATAATTCTCAGGTTATCAAACTTAAAACCATTAGTGCAACTGGTATTCCAAGTTATCAATTAAATGCTGTGAATCCAGCTGGATTTGTAGCCACAACAACATGGAAACATAATGTATCAACAAGTAGTACCTGGGGTATGATTTTAGGAGCCAAAATATCATTCTAATTTTATCATCTAACTTTTAAAAGGCTGCCTTATTCTTAAGGCAGCCTTTTTATAATAGAGTTTATATAGATTAAATTTCTATAACATTGTTATTCAATGTCA
>JBMOHG010000056.1:0-12621 GCA_049317965.1 Paludibacter sp. | reverse complement strand
TATAACAGAAAACGGAGTGATTGTTTCATTCCGTTTTTTGTTTTCATTAAGTTTGTGTAACTTTGCAGGTGAGGAACTTCAAAAAGTTTGAAAACTTAAACAATAATCAATTATGAATAAAATAGCACTGGTTGGAAAAACATTTGATGAGCTGAAAATTATTGTTTCCGAATTAGGAATGCCCACTTTTACTGCCAAACAAATCAGCGAATGGTTGTATAAAAAACGAGCCTTCACGATTGATGAAATGTCGAATATCTCGATAAAAAACAGGGAGTTAATTGCTGAAAAATATGAAATTGGACGAAATCTTCCAGTTCAGTCTGCTACTTCGACCGATGGAACAATAAAATATCTTTTCAAAACAGAAGGAGGGCATTTTATCGAAACGGTTTATATTCCAGAAGATGATAGGGCAACACTTTGTGTTTCGTCACAGGTGGGATGTAAAATGGGCTGCCAGTTTTGCATGACTGGTAAACAGGGTTTTATCGCACAACTTACTGCAACAGAAATTTTAAATCAAATACTCTCGATTCCAGATGCTGATAAACTCAGCAATTTGGTTTTTATGGGAATGGGCGAACCATTTGACAATATTTTGCCAATGTTGCGCGCACTCGAAATCCTCACTTCCGATTATGGTTATGCCTGGAGTCCCAGACGGATAACAGTCTCGTCCATTGGAATAATTCCCGGAATGAAAGTATTCCTCGAAAAATCTAATTGTCATTTAGCCATCAGTCTGCATTCGCCCTTCTCGCATGACAGAATGCAATTGATGCCAATCGAAAATGCTTATCCTATTAGTAAAGTGCTGGAAGAACTACGCAAGCACGATTTTAGCAAGCAACGACGCGTATCGTTTGAATACATTTTGTTTGACGGTATAAATGATAGTATGCGAGATGCGGTGGAGCTGGTTAAAATACTGAGAGGAATTGATTGTCGTGTGAATTTAATTCGCTTTCACGCAATACCCGGAGTCAATTTAAAACCTTCAAGCACTGAGAAAATGACTTTCTTTCGTGATTATTTAACTAACAATGGCGTTACAGCAACTATTCGACGCTCCCGTGGCGAAGATATTTATGCAGCTTGTGGTATGTTATCGACGATTGAAAAGGAGAAGAGTTCGTCGATAGAAAATTAGAAAGATTTTTAAAAAAGCATGAGATATAATTTCAATAAATACTTCATCCTGGTTCTGTTCATTTTTGGATGGAATAATTACATTCAGGCACAAAAGAAAATAGAGATTCAAATAGGAGATTCTCTAACGTTAATTGCCAACAGTTACACTTATGTGGGCAGGGTTAATGTGAATGATATTTCGATAAATGAAAAGTCAAATAAAATTATTGTAACTGTCAACGAAAGACTTGTAAACATCCCGTTTCGCCCCGAAAATGTAACCAGAATTTATAATTCAATTAGTAAGATATTGCCAAAAAAATATGCAGGATTTTCAATTGTTTGTCAGGTTGAAAACAAAAACATAGAGGATTTGATTCCAAATTACTACAGAAAAGATAATTTTGACGAAAAAAGACAATTTTGGCTTCCATTACTTTCTCCACCTTTAGTCACAAATCTTTCGCGTCCATATCTGGCAGAAAAAGGTTTAGCAAATCGCCATATTGCCCTTTGGCAAAGTCATGGTTTATATTACGATCAGAAAACAGCACGTTGGATTTGGCAGCGGGCTCGTGTTTTTCAAATTGTGGAGGATTTATACACTCAATCTTATGTGTTGCCATTTTTAGTACCCATGCTCGAAAATGCTGGAGCAAATGTTCTACTTCCCCGCGAACGCGACACTCAGACCAACGAAGTTATTGTGGATAATGATTCCGAAAAAAATGGTTCACTTTATAAAGAACATGCCGATAGAAAAAGTTGGAAAAATGGCACTGATGCTGGTTTTTTTAATTCGAAAAAGAACTATGTTCAAGGCGAAAACCCTTTCACTTTTGGCACTTATCGTGTCATTCCTACTGTAAATGATTCCGATGAGTCAAGTTGTGCAGAATGGATTCCAAACATTCCTGCATCAGGGTTTTATGCAGTTTATGTTTCTTACAAATCCCAATTTAACAGCGTCAATAATGCTCATTATACAGTATTTCATGCAGGTGGAAAATCTGATTTTTCAGTAAACCAGAATTTGTGTGGAAGCACTTGGTTATACCTTGGCAATTTTTATTTTAACAAAGGAAGAAATAAATTTGGAAAAGTTGTTTTATCAAATCTTAATTCGAATGAAGATAAAGTAATAACTGCTGATGCTGTAAAGTTTGGAGGTGGATTTGGAAATATTGCTCGAAATCCTAATGAATTGGGCTCTACTTCGAACCTTAAAAGCTCTGACAGTTTGTTACTTGTGCCCGATTTAACCAAACCATTGCTAAATTATGAACCCGAGACAAGTACTTATCCTCGTTTTACCGAGGCAGCACGTTATTGGCTTCAATGGGCTGGTATTCCTGACAGCATTTACAGTCGTAGCCAGGGGAAAAATGATTATACCGACGATTTTCAATCACGTGGCAATTGGGTAAATTATTTGGCCGGAGGTTCTTCGGTTGCTCCAAATTATAAAGGTTTAAATGTTCCTATTGATTTAGCTTTGGCATTTCACAGCGATGCAGGTTTTACTTCCAATGATTCAATTATTGGCACGTTGGGAATTTGCACCATCCAAAATTCTGAAGGAAAAACGGAGTTTAAAAATGGCGTTTCACGTTGGGCTTCACGCGATTTGACTGATATTATTCAAACTCAAATTGTGAGTGATATTCGGTCTAATTATGCTCCTGAATGGACAAGACGTGGATTGTGGAACAAATCATACAGTGAAGCGCGTGTTCCTGAAGTGCCAACAATGCTGTTGGAATTGCTTTCGCATCAAAATTTCGCAGATATGCGATATGGCCTTGACCCGAATTTCAGATTTTTGGTTAGCAGATCGATTTACAAAGGAATTTTAAAATATCTTTCATCTGCAAATAAAGTTGACTATATAGTTCAGCCACTTCCGGTGGAACGATTTAGTTGTAAATTTATTGAGAAAAACAGGTTGGAATTGCATTGGATTGCTGTAAACGATAGCCTTGAACCGACAGCTCAGGCCGAAGAATTTGTATTATATACCCGAATTGACAATGGTGATTTTGACAATGGGATTAAAGTAAAAAGTAATCGCGTTTCGCTAAACCTTCAAACTGGAAAAATATATAGTTTCAAAGTAAAAGCATTGAACAAAGGTGGTGAAAGTTTTCCCTCCGAAATTCTATCTGCCTACCGCTCATCAAACGATAAGCCTGAAGTGCTTATTGTCAATGGATTTGACAGAGTAAGTGCGCCAGCCAGTTTTAAAATGGATAGCACCTATGCCGGATTCTTGAACGATGTAGATGCCGGTGTTCCATATTTATCTGACATTAGTATGGTTGGAAAACAATATGAATTTAACCGTTCAAAACCATGGATAAATGATGATGCACCCGGTTTTGGAGCAAGTCATGCCAATTATGAAACAAAAGTGATAGCCGGAAATAGTTTTGACTATCCTTATTTACATGGAAAAGCAATAAAAGCTGCCGGATTTTCTTATATATCGAGTAGCGTGAAAGCAATTATTCAAGGCGACATTGATATGAATGAATATAAAATGGTGGATTTAATTTTAGGCAAACAAAAACAAACATTCATTGGAAATGGTCAAAAAGAAGCAAAATTCAAAACTTTTCCATTAGCTTTGCAGCAAATAATCCGTTCATATTGTCAAAAGGGAGGAAACTTAATGCTTAGTGGAGCATATCTGGCTTCCGACTTGTGTGAAGGTGGAAAAGTACTACAAGAAGATCGTCAGTTTCTGGAAAATGTACTGAAACTAAAGTTCAGAACATCTAAAGCAAGTGTGAATGGCAATGTAATAGTCATAAATTCACCCAACAAGTATTTTCCAAAATCAGAAATCTCATATTTCGATCAGCCAAACGATACTTCGTATTTTGTAGAATCACCAGATGCTATTGAACCAATTGGTGAAGGTGGTTTTAGCATTTGTAGATATGCCGAAAACAAAATTAGTGCAGCAGTTGCCTATTCGGGTCAAAATAAAATATGTGCTTTTGGTTTTCCATTCGAAACAATAGGATCTCAAGACGATAGAAATAAATTAATGGAAGCTGTTTTATCATTTTTCAATTCAACGGAAACAAAATAAACCGATTTTTTCAAATTTTTCTCAAAACAATAAATACTAATTGTAAAAAACGAAAATAACCTTATGGAAGCAAAGAAAATAATTATCGGGATTACACATGGTGATATCAATGGAATTGGCTATGAAGTGATACTAAAAACCATCGCCGATCCACGTATGTTGGAGACTTTTATTCCTGTAATTTACGGTTCTCCAAAAGTTGCGGCTTTTCATCGCAAACATTTGGATATCCAGGGAATAAATTTGAATATTGTAAATTCAATCGAGGAAATTAACACCAAACGATTTAATATTGTAAATTGCACTGAAGATGAGATTAAAGTAGAATTGGGCAATTCAACAGATGAAGCCGGAAAGGCTGCTTTGGCAGCTTTGGAAAGAGCTACTGAAGATCTGAAAAAAGGATCAATTCAAGCATTGGTAACCGCTCCTATCAATAAAAAGAACATACAATCAGCATCGTTTAATTTTCCGGGTCACACTGAGTATTTAGAAAAAATGTTTCGAAAAGATACACCTGCATTGATGATGTTGGTGAACGATGTGATGCGCGTGGCTGTTGTTACAGGTCATATCGCTCTAAATGAAGTATCAACTACCATTTCGGAGAAATTGATTTTGGATAAACTTATGGTGTTGAATAATTCGCTTAAAAATGACTTTTCAATTGTTCGGCCACGAATTGCTATTTTGGGCTTAAATCCTCATGCAGGTGACGAAGGTGTAATTGGCGATGAGGAAAAAACGGTAATAATTCCAGCTATGAAGCAAGCCGAAAAGATGGGAATTATTTGTGTTGGGCCGTATCCTGCTGATGGTTTTTTTGGTTCAGGAAATTTCGATAAATTCGATGCTGTACTTGCCATGTATCACGATCAGGGTTTGATTCCTTTTAAAACAATTTCGATGGATACCGGTGTGAATTTCACAGCAGGATTACCTGTAATCAGAACTTCACCCGATCACGGAACAGCTTATGATATTGCAGGAAAAAATATTGCATCTGAAGAATCTTTCCGACAAGCGTTGTATATGGCTTATGATATTTATCAGAACAGAGTTTGGAATAAAGAAATAAGTGTAAATCCATTAAAAACTGAACAAAGAGTTGAACGTGGAAATCGTGTTGAATAATTGAATTTTCTCAATTACATATTTTCAAAAGAGCTGACCATTTGTAATAGTTGGCTCTTTTTTTTAATTGTTATGGAATAGATTTTGAATATTGAAAGACGTTAAAGTTCCTTCTAAAATTTGGCAGTGCCGGTTTTTTTTCGGATATTTGTAATAGGAAAAATTATTTTTATGACAAGAAAAAATATACTTATAACATTTATCTTCTTTATTACCATCAACTTAACTTACGCCGAACAACAAGTAAAAGCCTCTTACTACAGCAATAAATTGCAAGGGCGACATACTTCAGACGGCGGAAAATACCACCCCGACAGTTTAACTTGCGCACATCGCTACTTGCCTTTTGGCACAATTCTTAAAGTAGTTAATCCGAAGAATGAAAAAGAAGTAATTGTAAAAGTTACTGACCGCGGACCATTTAGCAGAAACCTTTCCATCGATTTATCATATTCTGCTGCTAAAGAATTAGATATTATTAGGCAGGGAATTGCTTCAGTTAAAATTATAATGCTCGATAATACGCCTCTGGAAGTTCCTTGTTTAATTCCAATTCCAACACCGATGATAATAATTCAAAACATCAAAGTAATTATCAATAAATTTATTGATAAAAACCAAACATCTGATTAGTAATCTTTTACTATATAATTACTATCACTTAAAATTTATCCTTTTTACTTTATATCCCATTACGAGTAGAATTTCGGCTATTTTCACACGAAAATCACCTTGAACCAATATTTCACCATCACGCGAAGAACCGCCGCTTCCACATTTCACTTTTAACGTTTTGGCCAAATCTTTCAATTCATTATCTGTACCTTGAAATTCGGTAATTAGTGTAGCTGGTTTTCCATTTCGTTTGTCAAGTTCAACTCGTAATGGATCTTTTTGAACCTTCTTTATTGAAACCACATTTTGTTGAGGTGTTATAACATCTTCTACTTGTGGCAATTCCGATTTTAAATCACTTAATCTATCTCTCCAGTCCATATTGTCAATTTTTAATTAGCTTAACCATATCCCAAATAATTATTCCGGCAGTTACACTTACATTCAACGAATGTTTAGTCCCAAATTGAGGAATTTCTATACAACCATCACAATCATCTACAACAGTTTGTTGAACTCCTTTTACTTCGTTACCTAAAATTACAGCATACTTTTGCCCTGACACTATTTTTAGGTCTGGCAATAAAGTGCTTCCAATAGCTTGTTCTATTGCAAAAACAGTATAACCAAAAGATTTCAAATGATTTAACGCATCGTGTGTATTTTCAAAATACTTCCAATCTACAGTATTTTCTGCTCCTAAAGCAGTTTTATGAATTTCGGCATGAGGTGGTATACTCGTGATACCGCACAAATACACTGCCTCAACTAAGAATGCATCGGCAGTGCGAAACACAGAACCGACATTATGTAAACTCCTTACATTATCAAGTACAACGATAAGTGGCGTTTTAATTTCATTTTTAAACTCCTCAGCGGTGAGGCGGTTCATTTCTGTTATTTTAAGTTTCTTCATAATTAATGTAGCTAGGGCTAATTATTTCTTAATCAGAGATATCGCTTTTTCAATAATGGCATCTATTCCATTGGATTCGTCACCAGTAGTTAATTGAACATTAACATCCGGTTCAATACCCCATTCAGTATTTTCCATAGCCGAATTGTACATTGGGCAAGCAGAGAATCGTACCAGCCAACCATTTGGTAGCTCGCTCGAAAGTGGCAAGCCACCACCGCCACCGGTTTTGTCGCCTACAACAATGCAATTTGGTGCATGATTCATCCGATTTACAAAATCATTGGTTGCACTATAAGACATCCGGTTTGTAAGTAAAACCACAGGACGTTGCCATTTAAGAGTTTTATGAGCAGTGGTTTTAATTTCAGTTGGTTGTGAAAAATCGGAATGGCCAGTTCCGGTTTTATGTTGAATGTAACCAGTTATTGTATCATTTACGAAAAAATAGGATGCGAGTTGTTCTGAATAATCAAGTGAACCTCCTCCGTTATCACGCACATCAATAATAATCCCCTTACATTTGCTAAAATAATTTAGCATATAACGCATATTACTATCCGAAAAACCAGTAGAAAAACTTCCATAATACATATAACCAATACTGTCATTATCGATTGTTGAATATCGAAATCCGCCGGCAATTCTATAATTATCACCCAGATATCGTTTAGAATAAATCAATTTTGAACTAAAATTTGTGGGATAATCGGAAAACCATTTCCAATAACGACTGCGGTCGAAGTTGGAATAAAGATTTACATGACCATCTTTTAATTCACTTAGCATCGAACCCATCAAATCGAAAAAAGCATATTCATTTATCGAATCATTTACTTTCAGGTTATACACTGTATGAATTGAATCCCAGTTAATATTCTTGTAATCGAGATAACAATACTGATTATCAATTATTTTCCACAAAGCATCAAAATTGCCTTTGTTGGTATTTGGCTGCTGAAGTTCTTCGTCCATACACGATGGAAGAATGAAAACAAAAAGTAAAACGAAAAGAATATATTTTTTCATGAAGCTGAGATTTGAAATCAGGATGTTGTAGTTTTAATTGTTGAAGTTGATAAAGTTTTTTGGTGGAGTATTTTTTCTGCCAGCAAATTTAGCTACATCAAAAGTAGTTCCAATCAAAATATTTATTTCATTCCTTTTGAAAACCAAATCATTAGCAGAGTATTTTAGATTTTCATATCTAAAACCAAAACGCCAGGTTGAATAATTAAAAGGAACATAAATTGAAAATGTCCCATTAATGCCTCTTTTATTGTGGATTGACGTTAAATGAGTTGCTCCGGTAAGATTCCAGAGGCTAAACATTTCAAAGTAGGAAGAACCAACTTTTGGAACAAACATATAACCAAAAATTGGACTTTGAGCTGATAATTGCAATTTCAACAATCTTCTTCGGGTTTGAATTCCGTAAATTGCCAATCCTGATATATTCAAATTAGTAGCTAAATCTACATTTACAGGATTATTTACATTCCGAGGAATATTTTTAAATCCAAAATCTATATCTATAAGCCCACCAGCCAACAGTTGGAGCTGTTCCAAAGGACGAAAATGATAATGTAACCCCCAGCCATAATTTGCACCAAAACACATCATTGATGCTGAATTTGTGGGATTCAATGCTATTGCACCCATTAAACTTAATTTACTTTGGGTTGAAATATTGTTATTGTCTAGCTTCAATAAACGATGCATTTCAAACTCAGACCTAATACCTAATCCACTGTAATTTAATGGTGACAGGTAAGGATCGGTTAAATTGACAGTTGATAAACCAAAAGTATTTGTTTTTGTCTGCAACAAATATTTATTTTCGATTTTGCTTTGAGCTGAAAGTAAAGAAGAAATAAAAACAAGAAATAAAATGAAGTAATTCTTTTTCATCAAATTTTTAATCATTGGTAAAATAATCATGCAAAAATAACAAAAATGTTTCGTAATAAAGCCGTATTAATTATAAAGTCAAAATACAGATACAATTTACTGTAAAGTGCTAAATTTCCAATGATTTAATTACTTATCTGGAAAACCAAAAATAATGGTTCTTTGCGTTTTTATTCCCGAAAATAATTATCTTTGCAGTCGGTTGTTTTTTAAACAAAATATTGCACATGAAAGAATTGGTTTTTGCTACCAATAATACACATAAACTGAAAGAAGTAAGAGCCATTTTAGAACCTTTTTTTAAAATTGTCAGTTTAGCCGATTTGAAATGTGAGGATGATATTCCTGAAACTGCTAATACGTTGGAAGGAAATGCTTTATTGAAAGCACAATATATTCACAATAAATTTGGGCTGGATTGTTTTGCCGACGATACTGGATTAGAAATTGAAACTTTGGGTGGTGAACCCGGTGTTTATTCGGCGCGATATGCCGGCGAAGATAACAATGCCCAAAACAATATGAATAAAGTGCTCAGGTTATTGGGAGAAAATAACAATCGTACAGCATGTTTCCGAACAGTAATTGCGCTTATAAAAGGGAATGAAACTTTCTTTTTTGATGGAAGAATTGAAGGTGATATTGCTGCTAAACCTTTTGGCGATGCTGGTTTCGGATATGATCCAATATTTGTTCCCAAAGGATATCAACTAAGTTTTGCACAGCTTAGTGCAGAAGAAAAAAACCAAATTAGTCATCGGGCATTAGCAGTAAAAAAACTGGTTAGTTTTTTATTAGACAAATCTTAAAAGATTACTTGAATACTTCAAGCAGAAATGTTTGAGTATTTATAAAATAAAACGGCTGTATTTGAGTTTTAATGATTTGAATACAACTCTCTACAAATTACTATTATTTTTCATTTAGAAAAAATATGATTAAAAGAATAATTTCTACCGCATTTTTAATAAGTATATTTACTTGTTCAGTTTGGGCTCAAGTGGCTATGGGAAAGTGGCGCACCCATTTTGCATACAATAGTATTTCACAAATTGCTCAATCCGAAAATAAAATTTATGCAGTCAGCGAAGGTGCATTATTTTCGGTAGATAAACAAGACAGAAGTTTGGAATTTTACAGTAAACTTAGTGGACTTTACGGAGCTAATATTTCCAGAATAGAATATGACTCCACTAATAATCAATTACTTATTATTTATAACAATGGAAATATTGATGTTATGACTTCGGGTGGTGTTATTAATATTCCTGATTTGTACAATAAGCAAATGAGTTCGAGTAAGGATGTAAATCAGATACAATTCTATCAAAACAAAGCCTATTTGTCCTGCAATTTTGGAATAATTGTTCTTAATATGACAAAAAAAGAAGTAGCTGACACCTATTATATTGGTCCAAACGCTTCTGAAGTTAAAGTGCTAAGTACAACAATTCATAATGGTACAATTTACGCATTAACAGCAACTACCCTTTTTAAAGCAAGCATAACTGAACCACATTTAGTCAATTACGCATTTTGGTCAAGTGTTACAGGATTGCCCGGAAGTGGAAATCTACAAAATGCAGTTTCATTTGCTGGTCAATTATTTTTACTTAGAGGTGGAAAGCTCTGGAAACTAGACACAAATAATGTTTGGTCGGCATTTCTCCCAACAGTAAATGTTACTAATATGAATGTTACCAATGTAAGTATGAACATATTTGATGCTACAAAGGTATATTTAGTTGATAACCAGCTAAATTCAAAAGAACTTAGCAATCTGGGAACAATAACTGATGCTGAATATGATGCAGAAAACAGTTCATATTGGTTTGCTGCAAATGCATCCGGGATAAAATCTTATAAACAAGTTGGAGTTGAAACGCCTGTCATAGATTCAATTAAACCTGCCGGACCAGCAGTCAATATTCCATGGGACATGACCTTTGCAGGTAAAAAACTTTTTGTTGTTCCCGGTGGACGTTGGTCATCTCAATACAACAGAGATGGAGCAGTAATGATGTATGAAAATTCTGTTTGGACAAATATTTATGCAAAAGCAATTAAAGATTCTACAAAACAAAAAGTATTTGATTTTGTCAACACTGCTATTGATCCGGCAGACGACAAACATTTTTTTGTAACATCTTATGGAACCGGACTATATGAGTTTAAAAATAATTTATTTCACAAATGGCATAATAACACGAATAGTTCAATTGAAACTGTAGTTCCAACTGCACCTTATCTTTATATACGTTTGGATGGAGCTGTTTACGATAAAAATGGAAACCTCTGGTTTTGTAATATGACTGCACCCGGAGGTGAAATTAAAGTGCTTTTAGCCAATGGTACCTGGACGCAATTATTTTTTACGGGTTTCAGACCGACTTTGGGAAAAATAATGATTTCGAATCAAAATCCAAATCATAAATGGGTGCCTTCTGTAAGATATGCACCAGGAATTTTTGTGTTTGATGATAATGGCACAATTACTGATCAATCAGATGACAAATCAATATTTTATCCATCGTTCCCCGACCCCGATAAAGAAGGTAGTACACTTTCACCAACTGTATATTATTGTGCTGTACAAGATAAAAATGGTGTTGTGTGGGTTGGAACAGATCAAGGTCCAATGTTATTTCATAATCCTTCAAAAGTATTTGAGCCCGGCTTTACATGTTCACGCGTAAAGATACCGCGCAACGATGGCACAAGTTTGGCTGATTATTTATTGGTAAATGAAAAAATTAAAGCAATTGTTGTTGATGGGGCAAACAGAAAATGGATAGGAACTGAATCTTCAGGAGCATATTTAATGTCGGAGAATGGTCAGGAAACTATCAAACATTTTACAGTTTCTAACAGCCCATTACTTTCGAATGATATTTTATCTATTGCTATAAATCCGATAAGTGGTGAAGTCTTCTTTGGTACCGGACAGGGAATTGTTTCATACCAAAGTGATGCCAGCGAAGGCGGTAATTCATTTGGAGATGTTTATGCATATCCAAACCCTGTGCGTGAAGGCTACACAGGTGTTATTACAATAACCGGATTAGTACAAAACACACAAGTCAAAATTACTGATTTGAATGGAAATTTAGTTTGCGAAACAGTGTCAAACGGAAGCATTGCCACTTGGGATGCAAAAGATATACATGGACGGAAAGTAAGCACTGGAATATATCTGGCAGTTTGTGTGAATGCTGATGGAACCCAAAGTGCAATCACAAAAATCATGGTGATTAACTAATTTTGAAAAAATGAAACTATCAATTATTGTTTCTGTTTTCAACGAAGAACAAGTATTAAACTTGTTCTATTCAAAATTGGTAGAGATACTCAAAATTGGAGGATACAATTACGAGATTATATTTGTAAATGATGGTAGTACAGATAGTTCTCAGAAAGTCATTGAATCTTTTGCACTTGAAAATGAAAATGTAAAATCCATTCTCTTTTCTACCAACTTTGGACATGAAGCAGCAATGATAGCTGGAATTGATTATGCTACCGGACAAGCAATTGTATGCATGGATAGTGATCTTCAGCACCCGCCACTGGTTTTGCCCGAAATGTTTGAACGTTTTTCTATTGGAGATGTTGATATTATCAATATGGTAAGAAAAACAAATGGCAAAAAAAGTCCCTCTCCCCTATTTTACAAATTTTTAAATCTTATTTCGCCTTATACTTTCGAATCAAACGCATCTGATTTTTTCTTAATTTCAGAGCGTGTTGCAAAAGTATTGCGCGAAAATTATCGCGAAAGAGTAAGGTTTTTAAGGGGTTTTATTCAAATAATGGG
>JBMOHG010000055.1:0-12712 GCA_049317965.1 Paludibacter sp. | reverse complement strand
ATGAGACGTGAAGCTGCATAAAGTGGGAAGCAAATCTGGTTATCTAGTTTAAGTTGATCGTAAGTCATTTTTGTATTTTGATGAAATTTAACTTATGACAATAACTTTTCAATATCTTGTCGTAACTTTTCAGGTTTTGTGGTTGAACCAAAGCGTTTATATGGATTTCCATCTTTGTCAATCAAAAACTTAGTGAAATTCCACTTAATTTCATTCCCAAGCGTTCCCTTCAACTCGCTTTTTAAATATTTATAAATTGGATGAGCATTAGATCCATTGACATTTATTTTTGAAAACATTGGAAATGTAACACCATAATTGATTAAGCAGCCTTCTGAAATTTCTTTTTCGGTGCCAGGTTCTTGATTTGCGAACTGATTACAAGGAAATCCCAAAATCACTAAGCCTTTATCTTTATAATCCTTATAGAGCTTTTCTAAACCCTCAAATTGAGGTGTCAAACCACATTTACTTGCTGTGTTGACCACCAGAACTACTTTTCCTTTGTAAATATCGGTGTTAATTTCTTTCCCTTGAAGAGTATTAGCATTAAATTGATAAAAATTTGAATTCATTATTTGATTTTTTTAATTGTTATAATTATTAATATGTCGTATGCGATATAAATAACGAAATGACAATAAAAAAGTTCATTTATAACATATTTAAGATTGAAATTAAAAGAAAATTCAGAAAAACAAATAATATCAATTCGTATTTTTTTGTTTTACCAAAAATTTAGGATATAAGTCAACTTTAACCCAATAGAAATTAGGTTCATGACTTAAAATTTTCTCGTAGGTGAGTTTTGCGTTATGAGGTTGGTCTAATTTTTCATAAGCCATTCCAATGTTTGTAAGCACATTTAAGTACGCCCAATTTTGTGAAGTGGTTTTATTTATTTCAATAAGTTTCACAGCTTTTAAATAATACTTTAATGCTTCTTCAATATCACCTCCAAAGATACGGGGAGAGAAAAATAATATATTTCCTTTGTCAATATTTACCTGTATATTTTTGGGGTCTAATTCGTATGCTTTATTTACATAAAATGTACTTTGTGATCCTAAATATATGGCTTTGAACTTGCTAATAGCTATTCGATAACCAATAAATGCGCCCAAATAAGAAAAAGCTGTAGCATTTTTGGGAGATTGTTTTATCACTTGATTGATTAATATTTCACCTTTAACAAGTAATTTTTCGGCAATTGAGTACTGTTTCTTTTTGACTAAATAACCAATATAACCATAATAATAGTCGATTAGTTCCAATTTGGTTTCAAGGGTAGTTGGAGGATTTGTAGTTTCGATTGTTTGTATAACGGGGCCCCATTTTTCCATTTCTCTATTAATGAAACCATTATATATCGTTTTTTTATATGCTGATTCGGCAGATAATTCAGAAGTGAAACATATCAGAAAAATTTTGAGTAAAAGTTGAATGGAATAATAATTTGAATTTTTCATTTAGAAGTTCAGTTTATTAATAATAATTAGAACAATAAGTTCTTGTTATATTTGTATTTACAATATTTTTGATTTAAATTTTGATATTCATCATGGAATATATTCTCTTAAAAACGAATCAAAAATGAACAATATTCAGTCTTTGCATCGATTTTGTAAAAAAAAAGAAAAAAAAGATGGTGGTTTGCAAGTGTTTTAATACTTTTGCACTCCAATTGAAGTTCTCGTAAAGATAGCAATTTTATTTGGCAAAATATCAGAATATCACAAAATAATTTATAGAAAGATTAATCATGGGAAGAGCGTTCGAATACAGAAAAGCTACAAAAATGAAACGTTGGGGCAATATGGCACGCGTTTTTACAAAATTAGGTAAACAAATAACTATCTCAGTTCGTGAAAGCGGTCCAGATCCTGATACCAATCCCCGATTAAGGGTTTTGATTCAACAATCAAAAAAAGAGAACATGCCCAAAGAAAATGTTGAGCGTGCAATCAAAAAAGCAATTTCGAAGGATGAGGCTGATTACAAGGAAGTTGTATACGAAGGATATGGTCCAAATGGTATAGCGATAGTAATTGAAACAGCAACCGATAACCCAACACGAACGGTTGCGAATATTCGGAGTTATTTAACACGACATGGTGGTTCGCTGGGAACAAGTGGTTGTTTGCAGTTTTTATTCGATCATAAATGCGTTTTTAAAATTGCAGCTAAACCGGATGTTTCTCTTGAAGATCTTGAATTAGAATTGATTGATTTTGGAGTTGACGAATTAGTGGAAGATGAAGATGGAATTATACTTTATGGTGAATTTCAGTCCTATTCTCCAATTCAAAAGTACCTTGAAGAAAACGGTTTTGAAATTTTCAGTGCAGAATTTGAAAGGATTCCAAATGACATGAAAGAATTGAACGAAGAACAAAAAGCACAAGTTGTGAAATTGCTAGATAAAATAGAAGATGACGAAGATGTTCAGAACGTTTTTCACAATATGATTGAATAATAGATCCAATTAAAATGTATAATGCCTCCAAATTAGTAAAAAACTTGGAGGCATTATTTTTTTAAATATCTTAATACTGTTCTCTATCACTGGGGAAATCACTTGATTTTACATCGGCAACATAATGTTCAATTGCCTCATTCATAATTCCTTGAAGATTTGCATAACGTCGCAAAAAACGAGGTGAAAAATCCTGAGTTAGCCCGAGCATATCGTGAATAACCAATACCTGACCATCAACACCACCACCAGCACCAATTCCAATAACCGGAATATGTAATTCAGAAGCAACCTGTTGAGCTAATTTTGCAGGTATTTTTTCCAACACAATTGCGAAACATCCAGCTTCTTCCAATAAATGAGCATCGCGCATCAATTTTTCGGCTTCAATTTCTTCTTTTGCTCTTACAGCATAGGAACCATATTTATTTATAGACTGTGGCATTAAACCGAGATGTCCCATAACTGGTATTCCGGCACTTAATATTCGTTTTACTGATTCAAGAATTTCTTCACCCCCTTCAACCTTTAAACAATCACCATGAGTCTCTTTCATTATACGAATAGCAGATGATAATGCTTCTTTTGAATTTCCCTGATAAGTTCCGAAAGGCATATCTATTACTACCATTGCACGTTTTACACCCCTTACAACCGACTTGGCCAAAAAAATCATTTGATCCAAAGTTATTGGCAATGTGGTTATATTTCCACAAATAACGTTTGAAGCCGAATCACCAACCAAGATAATATCAACTCCTGCGTTATCTACAATATGACCCATAGTAAAATCATAAGCAGTAAGCATACTTATTTTTTCTCCCCGTTTTTTCATTTCCAACAAGCGTTGTGTAGTAACTCTTCTGGAGTCTTCGCTATGTATCGACATATATTATTGTTTTTAATAAATAATCGTGCAAAGATATATATTATATTTTCAATCTACAATTTCAACACTTTTTTATGACTGCAAATTATGTAAAATGCTGAAAATAAAAATACTAGGAATTTCTATTATACAAAAAGTAGATTTTTATCCTATGAATTGGTGTTTTTTTCGCATTTAAAAGTTATCTTTGCGGTCTGTTTTTGAAAAAACATACTTATTAAAGTTTATGAAAGAAGAAATTAGTAGTTTGCGAAATTCAGATATTTTTTCGCATTTGGCAAATTTGAAATATATCCCTCGCTGGGCTGTATTAATCTTTGATATTATTCTTTGTTTAGTTGCTTATATTGCAGCTAGTTACATTTCATCCCGCTTGTTTTATAATATTCCTGAGCAAAGATATTTTGATTTTAATCAACGTTTGGGATTAATTATTGGTTCTCAAATTATTTTCTTTTGGCTTTTTCATACCTATTCAGGAGTATTAAGATATTCGGGATATGTAGATGCTGCAAAATTACTATTTGCAGTACTATTAAATGTATTGGTTTTATCTTTAGTTAATTATATTATAAGTCTTGCAAGCTCAATTTGTTTACTTTACTATTCTGCTTTATTAATATATGCAGTATTAGCTTTTTTACTTTTATTTATATTACGGTTGGGTGTAAAAACTATTTACGATTTTTTTACACAAAATTCAGGTCAAATCACACCTGTAATGATTTTTGGAACTCAGTCTGCTGCAATTGGAATAGCTACATTAATCAAACGATCTACAAACGAGATGAAATATAAGCTTGTTGGTTTTATTGATGACGATAAAAATGCAACAGAACGTTTGATAATGGGAGTTAAAGTTTATCCATTGAACGATGATTCTATAAAAAAAATAATTACAAAAAAAGCCAAAGCAATTATTGTATCGCCAAATAAGATGAATCAGATTAATCCAAATGTGGATTTGGATATATTTTTGAATAATAATTTGGCTGTACTTACCTCACCACCAATGAGTATTTGGAAAAATGACACACTCACTATTAAACAAATAAAATCTATTCAAATAGAAGATTTGCTCGACAGATCTAAAATTAATATTTCCACAGAGAATATTGCCAAACAAATTAAATCGAAAGTAGTTCTGATAACCGGTGCTGCAGGATCAATTGGGAGTGAAATTGTTAGACAAATTGTTCAGTTTAAACCGAATTTAATTGTATTGCTTGATCAGGCTGAATCACCAATGCATAATTTAAAATTAGAATTGGAGGCAGAATATCCTGATCAAAATTTTTGTGTATTTTTGGGTGATATTCGCAATAAGGAACGTATGGAATATATGATTGATATTTTCAGACCCGATTATATCTATCATGCAGCTGCCTATAAACATGTTCCATTGATGGAAGATAATCCTGTTGAAAGTATACAGGTGAATGTGAGAGGTACTAAAATTATGGCAGATTTGGCCGTAAAGTATAAAGTTCAGCGTTTTGTTATGGTTTCAACTGATAAAGCTGTGAATCCGACAAATGTAATGGGTGCTTCTAAAAGAATTGCCGAAATATATGTTCAATCATTATTTCAAAAGCTTCAAAACCAGGGTGATAATTCCACAAAGTTTATTACAACCAGATTTGGTAATGTATTAGGTTCTAATGGTTCTGTTATACCACATTTCAAAAACCAAATTGAAAAAGGTGGTCCTGTAACTGTTACACATCCTGATATAATTCGTTTTTTTATGACGATTCCCGAAGCATGTATGTTGGTACTTGAAGCCGGAGCCATGGGCGAAGGAGGCGAAATATTTATTTTTGACATGGGGCAACCGGTTAAAATTGTAGATTTAGCCCGAAAAATGATACGATTAGCTGGTTATATTCCTGAAATTGATATTAAGATAGAATTTACCGGTTTAAGGCCAGGTGAAAAATTATATGAAGAATTATTAAATAAAAAAGAAACAACTCAGGAAACGCATCATCCAAAAATTATGATTGCATCAGTCCAGCAATATAAATATGATCAGGTTTCTGTTTTAATTGACGAATTAATTCAATATAGTTTTCAGTGTAAAAACTTTCTTACCGTATCCTTAATGAAGAAAATTGTTCCTGAGTTTTTGAGTAAAAACTCACAATATGAAAGATTGGATGTTTAATAATTTCTAAGATTGAACTTTTATTATTTTAAGACAATACGCTTACAACCAAACATTATTAAATTTCTTTAGATGCTTATTATTAATAAATTCATACACAATTTCCCGATTTATTCTATTTTAGTTTCCTTTATAATCGGACTTTGTTTTATGCCCTTGGTAATTAATATTGCCAAAAGCAGGAACTTTGTGGTAAAACCAAATAAACGAACATCGCACGAAGGGGCAATTCCCAATATTGGAGGTATTAATATATTTATCTCTTTTTTATTGACCGTTTTTCTATTTTCATATACTATTATTAGCGAACTGCAATTTACAATTATTGGTGTTTTTATCATTTTAATTGTTGGGTTTGTGGATGATTTGATTGATATCAAAGTATTGTGGAAACTTTTAGGCGAATTGTCTTCAGCATTTTTCTTAATAGTAGTAGCCGATATTCGATTATCAAGTTTACACGGATTTTTAGGAATTACTGAACTTTCATTGATTACAAGCTATTTACTATCATTTTTTGTTTTTATTGTTATCATAAATGCTTTGAACCTGATTGATGGTGTAGATGGATTAGCATCTGGTTTAGGCATATTATATTGTTTGTTCTTTGCTATATATTTTAAACTCACCAATAGAATAGATCTTGCCATTTCAGCTTTTGCAATGGTAGGTTCGCTCACAGTTTTCTTTATATATAATGTTTTTGGCAAGAAACGAAAAATATTTATGGGCGATTCCGGTTCATTGTTATTGGGTTATATGATAACATTATACGTATTCGAATTTTGTGATATGAATACAAAATCCGGTTTTTATCTACATTTTTCGGCTGCTCCTGCAGTGGCTATTTGTGTTCTTTCAGTGCCATTATTTGATACAATGCGTGTAATGCTTACCCGTTTCAAAAAAGGCGTTTCCCCGTTTCATCCTGATAGAAATCATATTCATCATTTATTACTAAAAACAGGTTTAAAGCATCGTCAGGTAACTTTCGTACTACTAATTGTGTCAGTTGCATTTATTGCTTTAGGACTAATCGGAAGGGAATGGAGAATTGGAACTTTGACCTTGGTTGCATTTACTATCGCTTGTGTGCTTACTTATATTTTATGGCGAATTGTGGATAGAAAGAGTATAAACTTAATTGACATTGAAAAGAGATAATAGTTTTATATATCTAAGCACTTAATAATGAGGTTTTATATTAAGTTTAAAATGGCAAATTGAAATATTAATTAATTATTGATTTATTTTATTTTCAAATTGTCATATTTTCAAATTATCTTATCGGCTAGTATTATTTCCTTATTTTCTCTTCTCTTCAAACCTATCAAACCCTTTTCATGATTTCAGTAGAACAACTCACTGTTGAATTTGGTGGAACACCACTTTTTGACGAAATAAGTTTTTTGGTCAATCCAAAAGATAAAATTGCATTAGTGGGTAAAAACGGTGCCGGCAAAACAACTCTTCTTCGCATTTTTGCAGGTAAACAATTTCCAACAAAAGGGAAAGTAACTATCCCCAAAGACCTCACAATTGGCTATTTACCTCAACACATGATTCATAATGAAGGAACTACAGTGATGCAAGAAGCTGAAAAAGCCTTCGAACATATCACTGATTTGCAAGCCGAAATTGAAAGAATGAATGTTGAATTGGCCGAACGTACAGATTATGAAAGTGATGATTATCATCGACTTATTGATAAACTGACACATGATAACGAACATTTACAAATTATTGGCAATGGTAATTTTGTTGGAGAAATTGAAAAAACCTTATTGGGTTTAGGATTTCTTCGTTCCGATTTCGATCGTCAATGCTCAGAGTTCAGTGGTGGTTGGCGTATGCGTGTTGAGTTAGCTAAAATTTTGTTACAACGTCCGGATGTATTATTGCTGGACGAACCAACCAATCATCTTGATATTGAATCAATACAATGGCTGGAAAACTTCCTTACAACTTCCAATAGTGCCATTCTATTGGTTTCGCACGACAGAGCCTTTATTGATGCTGTTACCGGTCGGACATTAGAAATTTCGTTGGGAAAAATCTACGATTATAATGTTCACTATTCAAAATACCTCGAATTACGTGTTGAAAGACATGAACAACAAGTGCGGGCGTTTGAAAATCAGCAAAAATTAATTCAGGAAACCGAAGATTTTATTGCTCGTTTTCGTTATCAGGCTACCAAAGCAATTCAGGTACAATCCCGTATCAAGCAACTTGAAAAGTTAGAACGACTGGAAGTTGACCTCGAAGATAATTCCCGATTGAGTTTAAAGTTCCCTCCTGCCCCACGTTCCGGAAGTATTCCTTTAGAAATTGAGCATTTATCAAAAGCTTATGGCGATAATTTGATTCTCAATAACATAGCGATGATAATAAACCGAGGTGAGAAAGTTGCTTTTGTGGGTAAAAACGGTGAAGGAAAAAGTACACTCGTAAAATGTATTATGGACGAGGTAAGTTATTCCGGGACTTTGAAATTGGGTCACAACGTAAAAATTGGTTACTTTGCTCAAAATCAAGCTTCTTTATTGGATGAAAGTCGTACAGTTTTTGAAACTATCGATTACGTGGCTGTGGGTGATATCAGAACAAAAATACGAGATATTTTAGGGGCATTTATGTTTGGTGGCGAAGCTTCCGACAAAAAAGTACAGGTACTATCGGGTGGTGAACGTAGCCGTTTAGCTATGATTAGATTACTTTTAGAGCCTGTAAATCTGCTAATTCTAGATGAGCCGACTAATCACCTTGATATGCGATCTAAAGATGTATTAAAAGCTGCTATTAAGGCTTTTGATGGTACTGTAATTGTTGTATCGCACGACCGTGAGTTTTTAAACGGATTAGTAACCAAAGTTTATGAGTTTGGAAATAAAAAGATACGGGAGCATTTAGGTGGTATTTACGACTTTCTGCAGTATAAAAAAATGGATAGTTTACGTGAATTAGAAATTTCAAACTCACTAAAAACTGCAACTGAATCTGTAGAAAAAAACGTTTCTGAAAATAAAATGAGCTATGAAGCTCGTAAAGAGCAAAACCGGAAAATTAAAAAGGCTGAGAAAGCTGTTGAAGAAATTGAAAAGGAGATTTCAAAATACGAAGCAGAAATTTCAGAAATGGATAAACAGCTAGAAATACCTCAAAATGCTTCGGATAATGATTATATTCAATTGTATCAGCGTAAAAAACGTGAATTGGAACAAAAAGTGTATGAATGGGAATTGCTAAGCGAAGAATTGGAAGAGCTTATTAATATTTGATTGTGAAATCTTACCCCCTACCCCAAAATAGGGGTTCCAGACGCAGTAAACTTCAAACTCTTCAAACCCTAAAACTCTTAAAAAATGTCAACTTTATATCTCATACCAACCTCACTTGGCGAAAGTTCATTCGACCATATTTTACCAGCATTCAATACTCAAATTGTAACTGATTTGAAGTATTTTATTGTTGAAGATATACGTACAGCCCGTCGATTTTTAAAAAAAGCAAATCCGGCTATTGAGATAGATGATTTGACCTTTTATATTCTGAATCAACATACTACCCCTGATGAATTAAGTAGTTTTATACGACCGTTATTTGATGGTTTTGATTTGGGGGTGCTTTCAGAGGCTGGTTGTCCGGCTATTGCCGATCCGGGAGCCGATATAGTTTCACTGGCTCAACAACATAATTTTAAAGTTGTTCCGCTGGTTGGTCCTTCTTCAATTTTACTATCACTAATGGCTTCAGGGTTCAACGGACAAAGTTTTGCGTTTGTTGGATATTTACCAATTGAAGCTACTGAACGATCTAAAATGATTCGAAAACTTGAAAACAGGGCATACACTGAAGATCAATCTCAAATTTTCATCGAAACTCCTTATAGAAACATGAAAATGCTCGATGAAATTCTAAAGACTTGTCAACCAAACACCAAGCTTTGTATTGCTGTTGATATAACCTTGTCAACAGAATTTATTAAAACAAAAAAAATTAAAGATTGGAAAAATCAATTACCCGATTTGAATAAACGTCCATGTATATTTTTGATTTATAAATAATATTCCTATAATTCAATATTTTTATTACCTTTGAAATTGAATTAGCAAGCTCATGATTTTTTTTCAACCATAATACAAAAAATCGCAATGACAACAACATGTAAAAATTGCAATCAAAAATTTAAAGGGCATTATTGTAGTAATTGTGGTCAATCAGCTAATACAAAAGATATTAGTATGATTTATCTTTGGCATGAAATTGAACATGGTATACTACATATCGACAAAGGAATACTCTATACTACAAAAGAATTATTTACACGTCCAGGAAATTCAATAAAAGAATTTATTGATGGTAAAAGGGTTAAACATTTTCAACCGCTTGCCTATATTTTTATTCTTTCGTCATTGTATGCTTTACTTGCACATTATTTTAAAATTGGAATTTACCATAATGAAATCACTACAAAAATTCCAAATATTGATAAGCAAAAAGGGTTGGAAGTAATTCAAATGATTTTAGATATTTTCGAATGGTTTAGAAGTCATTATGCATATACTACCATCATATTCTTACCTTCTTTTTCATTAGCATCATATTTATCATTCCGAAAGAGTAATTATAATTACTTAAAACACTTGGTTTTAAATGCATATTTAGCCGGACAAAGAACTGTAGTTTTTATTTTATTTCTGCCCTTTTTTGCCCTAATTAATAATAAGCAAGTAATCTCAACTCTTCAAAATGTTGAAACAGTAATATGGTTAACTTTAATGGTATGGACTTTTTTTCAGTTTTTTGGAACAAATAAACTTCTAAAGAATATCAAATTAACATTAGCAACCTTCCTTTATCTTTTAATTCAAATTATAATTGTGGCAATTATATTAGGTGTTTCTATTGTATTGGCCTTTTCATAACATCATTTCGGTTGAATTTAATTCATTTAAAGTTAAATTATAACGTTATGAGATTGAAGTAATTCCGATGTGCTTTCGGGTTGGCTTATTTTATATTTATATTTGCTCTTATTTATCTAATCTGGTAAAATAGAGATAATAAATCCTAATCAGAAATCGTTAAAAAAGCAAAAGTGCTACAACAATAATGTTTTCCAATCGTTTTAAAGTATCAAATTCGTATCACTTATGAAAAAAATAACCCTCATTTGTATGACTGGCTTGCTAATGGCTTGTGGAACTGAAAAATCCACCACACCAAAAATTGAAGATTTCAAATACTCTGTTGATAAATTTGCTGATATTGAGATATTACGCTATAGAGTTCCTGATTTTGAAAAGCTGAGTTTAAAACAAAAGGAGATGATTTATTATCTCACACAAGCAGCCCTCGAAGGTCGTGATATACTTTACGACCAAAATAATAAGTTTAATCTGAGTATTCGACGCACATTGGAAGCTGTTTACCAAAATTATAAAGGTGACCGTAATTCTATTGAATTTCAGCATTTAACGACTTATCTCAAACGTGTTTGGATGGGAAATGGTATTCATCATCATTATTCTGAAGATAAATTTACACCAGAGTTTTCTGAAAAATTCTTTGAAGATGCTGTTATGTCACTTGAACCAATTAGTCTCAAAAATATACTTGAATCGGGTGAAACAGTAGATAATTTAATTGCCAAATTGAAACCCGTTATTTTTGATTCAAACATTTATCCAAAACGTACCAATCAGGCTGAAGGTGTTGATTTAATTAAAACTTCTGCAAACAATTATTATGGCGATAATATTACTCAAGCCGAAGTGGAAGCTTTTTATGCGAAAATGAAAAATCCAAATGACAGCACGCCTGTTTCTTATGGCTTGAATAGTAAATTGGTGAAAGAAAATGGACAATTAGTTGAAAAAATATATAAAGTTGGCGGACTTTATAGTGGAGCTATAGTCCGCATTATTGGTTGGTTAGAAAAAGCAGCATTAGTAGCTGAAAATGATAAGCAGAAAGATGTAATCCTAACATTGATTGAATTTTACAAAACAGGTGATTTAAAAACCTATGATAATTATTCAATTAAATGGGTTGAAGATTTGGCTTCACAAATTGATTTTGTCAACGGATTTACTGAAACTTATGGTGATCCATTAGGTATGAAAGCTAGTTGGGAATCGTTGGTGAATTTTAAAAATATAGAAGCCACAAAACGTACCGAAACAATAAGTAGCAATGCACAATGGTTTGAGGACCACTCACCTATTGACCCAAAATTCAAAAAAGAAAAAGTAAAAGGAGTTTCGGCCAAGGTAATAACTGCTGCTATTTTGGCTGGAGATTGTTATCCTGCAACTCCAATTGGTATAAATCTTCCAAATTCAAACTGGATTCGTCATGAATATGGCTCAAAATCTGTAACCATTGAAAATATTACTGAGGCTTACGATCAGGCTTCATTAGGAAATGGGTTTGCCGAAGAGTTTATGTGGAGCGATGTGGAACGTAGACGCGCTAAGGACTTTGCCTCGATAACCAATAATCTTCACACCGATTTGCATGAATGTTTGGGGCATGGTTCTGGTAAATTACTTCCCGGAGTTGACCCCGATGCTTTAAAAGCTTATGGTTCAACTATAGAAGAGGCGCGTGCCGATTTGTTTGGATTGTATTATATGGGTGATTCTAAAATTGTTGAGTTAGGTCTTTTACCTGATAAAGAAGCATATAAAGCTGAATATTATCAATTTATTATGAATGGTTTAATGACGCAATTAACCCGCATCCAGCCCGGAAAGAATATAGAAGAAGCTCACATGCGTAATCGTCAGTTGATTGCATCGTGGGTTTTCGAAAAAGGAAAAGCTGAAAAAGTAATTGAAATGATAAAGCGAAACGGTGAAACTTATGTGGTAATTAATAATTACGAGAAGGTTAGAACCTTATTTGGTCAATTATTAGCTGAAATACAACGCATTAAATCGACTGGGGATTTTGAAGGAGGCAAGAAACTTGTAGAAAGTTATGGTGTAAAGGTGCAATCGAACTTACATGCTGAAGTGTTGGAACGTTACAAAAAACTGAATCTGGCTCCATATCGCGGGTTTATAAATCCGGTTTATTCTCTTGTAAAAAATGGAAAAGGCGAAATTACTGATGTAAATGTTTCGTATACTGAAAATTATGTAGAACAGCATTTGCGATATTCAAAAGAATA
>JBMOHG010000054.1:0-12859 GCA_049317965.1 Paludibacter sp. | reverse complement strand
TTTTCTGACACTTATAATCCCCTCGATTACGGAGCTTTACGTTATTGTGAAGCCCGCGTATGGGCATTTTTCAGGAAAGTAGATCCGGGAATGGAACGGTTTATTTCTTATGTAAAAGGACAAACTGCTGAACGTATGCCATTATGGGTAAAACCGGCTTTTAAGCTATCAGCCCAAAAGCTAAAGGACTATATGCGTGACCAATACGAAGGAACTGAATTTGATATGACAAAAGGACTCGCAGCAGGACCATTTCAAACAAAACTGAGACACAGCCCACTAACTTTTAAAGTCGATAGTGTGGAATATGGACATGAAAGACCAACCGCAACCCAACAAACCGGTTTTACATTTGTAGCACAAATGCGTAGCTGGTTACCCAACTATATTGGAGGTATTTTGTGGTTTGGTGTGGACGATGCTGCAAGTGCACTTTATGTGCCAATGTATTGTGGAATAAATAGTGTGCCGGAATGTTTTAGATTGGACAATGGTAGTTTGTTGGACTACTCAGCTACATCGGCTTTTTGGATTTACAATCAGGTTTCGAATTTTGCTTATGGTAAATACTCATTTATGATGCCCGATATTAAGAAAGTACAAGCCAAATGGGAAAATGATTTTAATTCACTTGTTCCTGCAATGGACAAAGTGGCAATGCCAATGCCTGAAAAAGAAGCGCGGGTTTTTCTTACCGATTTTAGCCTTGCACAAGCAGAAAAATCAACAGCTGCATGGAAAAAACTTGGTGAATACTTGTTGGTAAAATATATGGATGGCAATGTCAAGAAAGAGCAAGATGGAAGATTTCTGCAAAATGAAGCAAAAATTCCTCCAAGTATTCTTCGCGAAGGTTATCCAGAAGATTTTTTACGTAAAATGGTGAAAGAAAATCCCGGAAGTCGTGTGTTGACTAAAGAAGAAATGCAAAACAGAAAATGAAAAGGATTCTCGTAACCGGAGCAACCGGCAATATTGGAGTAGAAGTGATTCGTTTTTTGTTTGAAAGTAAAATCGAAAATCACATAATTGCAGGAGTGAGAGATATTGCAAAAGCCAAGAAAGTTTTTGTTGATTATCCACGTCTAAATTATGTTGAATTTGACTTCGAAAACTACGGAACTTTCAATAGAACACTTGAGAATATTGATACTGTTTTTTTACTTCGACCACCTCATATTTCGGATGTAAGCGAGTGTTTCAGCCCATTATTAGAGAAAATAAAACAAAAGGGAATCACCGAAGTGGTTTTTCTTTCTGTTCAGGGCGCTGATTTTAGTTCAATGATTCCGCACAATAAGATTGAAAAACTGATACAAAAGTTCCGACTGAATTACATTTTTCTTCGTCCAAGTTACTTTATGCAAAACATAACAACTACGTTATTAAGTGATATAAAGAACAAACGCCAAATCATTCTGCCTTCGGCAAAAGCCAAGTTCAATTGGATAGATGTAGTGAATATTGGCGAAATTGCAGCAATTCTTCTCAATGATTTTGACAAATATAAAAATCTGACTATTGATTTAACCGGCTCTGAAAATGAAAATTTCAGTACCATTGCTTATGTTATAAATGAGGTTGTTGATAAAAAAATAATGTTTGTGAACACTAATCCATTCAAATTCTACAAGATAAAGAAAAAGGAAGGAATGGAAAAAGGCATGATAATAATTATGATATTACTTCATTTCTTGCCCAGATTTCAGAAAGAGCCAAGAATTTCTAATTTTTACAGTAAATTGACAGGTAAAAAGCCAACTACGCTAATGGAATTTGTGAAAAGAGAAAAGGGAAAATTAATATAAAAAATGGATTGTTACTCCCAAAAATAAATTGACAAGAAATACAAACTTAATACAAATCCATTATTTAATAGTAATTTAACTGTCAAATACACAAAAAAATCAATGAGTTGTTCAAGAAATTGGACAACTCTTTTTTATGAAAGTGTACTATAAAATCGAAACCAAATAATAAAAAAAACTCTATCTTTGTACTTTACTGATTCTAACAGCATAAAATCATGTCGAGATATACAAAAAAGAAGAAAGAACACATTGGCTTATCACCTTATGCCCTGATTTTTCGTGGTCAAAAGAAAACTGACAAAAGTTTATTGCGTGTCATGGATTTCGATTTAAACGATGTACGCGAACTGGAAGTAAAAACACCCGAAGAGCTTGTAGCATTGAAAAATTCAAAAACATTGAGCTGGTTAAATATCGACGGGCTTGATAATGCCGAACTAATGGAAAATCTGGCAACGGTATTTAAAATTGACAATAATATACTTTCGGATGTGATGAATCCTTCATTACGCCCAAAAGTACAGGAGTTTGAAAGTGGAATTTTTGCTTCCATCAAAATGTTACAATACAATGAGAAAAATGACAATTTAAGCGTTGAGAATCTAAGCATAATTATCACACACAACACACTTATCTCGTTTCAGGAACAACCTGGCGTTGTATTTGAGCCTATTCGGGATCGTATACGCAAACATAAAAACAAAATCAGAACATCGGGTTCAGATTATTTAGCATTCGCATTATTGGATATTGTTGTTGATAATTATATCTATGTTATTGGATTATTGGGCGATAAAATTGAAAATCTAGAAGATGAAATTAGTATTAATCCAAAAAAGGAGTTGCTTGAAAATATAAACGCCTTTAAACGTGAGTTGAATTTTTTGAGGAAACACATTAAACCGGCAAAAGAAATGATTTTGAATTTGGCCAAAATGGAATCAGAATTTATTCATGATGAAAACCATATACATTTCAAAGAACTTCAGGATAATGTAAACGAGGCATCTGAATTGTCGGACAGTTACCGCGAAATACTTTACGATCAGTTAAACATTTACCACACAACAATGACTACTAAACTGAATGAAATCATGCGAATTTTGACGGTTTTCTCAGTAATTTTCATTCCACTTACTTTTCTTGTTGGCGTTTATGGAACTAACTTTGTATATTTGCCCGAAAAAGACTGGCATTATGGGTATTTTGCCATGTGGGGTGTTATGATAATTACAACAATGGCTATGTTATGGTATTTTAAGCGAAAGAAATGGTTTTAATGAACGATTAATCAATCAAACTGTTTACTATTAATTGAAATAAATAATCTGATTTTGTTTATTATGGAGCAAAAAAAATGTAATGATATGGAAGGTACAAACAAGAAAATATCAAAGAAAACTACAGTTGAAAATCAAATATTGGTGATTTTCGGATCTAATGGCGATTTGTCAAAACGCAAATTATTGCCAGCCATTTTTCAATTATATCTTGACGATTTATTACCTGAAAATTTCATCTTGATAGGTGCTGGAAGTCAGGAAAAAGACGAAGAAACCAACCGAAAAGAGGTTCGGGAATCTTTACTTTTATTTGCCCAAAAGGGCGCTGCAGAAAATCCTGAAAAATTTCAGGGATTTTTAGAAAGGTTGTATTACAAAAAAGTAAATAATCAAGTAGAGGATGATTTTGGTGCATTGAAAGAATATATTGATGCAATTTCCGAAAAATTAGATATTCCGAAAAATGTAATTTACTATTTCTCAATTCCACCTTTTTTGTACGAAACTGTAGCCGCAAACCTAGTGAAGAAAGGATTGAATACTGAAGATGATGGCTGGAAACGTATTATTATTGAAAAACCATTTGGATATAGTTATGACACTGCCATTGATTTAGATAAAAAACTGCGCAGTGGTTTTAACGAAGATCAGATTTATCGTATTGACCATTATTTGGGAAAAGAAACGGTACAAAACATAATGGTAACACGCTTTTCGAATGGTTTTTTTGAACCTATCTGGAATAGAAAATATGTAGACAGAATTGAAATTACTGCTGCCGAAAAAATTGGAGTTGGCGGTCGGGGAGGTTATTATGATACTTCGGGAGCAATGCGCGATATGATTCAAAATCATTTGATGCAAGTATTGGCCGTAATTGCCATGGAACCACCGTCGATTTTCGATTCAGAATCAATTCGAAACGAAACAGTGAAAGTACTTCAGGCTTTGCGACCAATAAAAGCGAATGAAATTTCAGATTTTGTTGTTCGCGGCCAATATATTGCAACAGAAGTCGAAGGTGAATTGCAAAAAGGATACCGGCAAGAAAAAAATGTGGCACCTAATTCAAAAACAGAAACTTTTGTAGCTATGAAAGTTTTTGTCGACAATTGGCGCTGGGGCGATGTTCCATTTTATATTCGTACGGGAAAACAACTTCCTGAACGTGTCACTGAAGTAATTATTCATTTGAAACCAGCTCCACATCAACTCTTTAAACAACGTTGTGTAGCACAATCTACCAACATGATTATTCTTCGGATTCACCCTGATGCTGGTGTTGCGGTTGATTTTGGAATGAAAATACCCGGCGCAGGTTATAAAGTTCAAAATGTGAACATGGCTTTTCATTATTCCGATTTAGCTGAAAATAAAATATCAGAAGCTTACGAGCGATTGTTATTAGATTGTATGATAGGCGATTCGACACTTTATGCACGTGCAGATGCAGTTAAAGCGAGTTGGAAATTTGTTGACCCAATTCTTCAGGCATGGAAAAATAATCCTGAAATTCCATTATATTTTTACGAATGCAATACCTGGGGTCCAAATGAGTCAAATGCACTCTTTAGTGATAAGCAATTGAAATGGAGAGTACCATTCAATAAATTTAAAACAGATTAATTGTTGACTGATCTAAACTCATTTATAATCAACCATTGATACCGACAAGAAGTGTTCTAATTGTTCTGGCTTTACGTTGATGGTAAGTTGACCATTTACAGCCCAAGAAACATGTCCGGTTTCTTCAGAAACTACAATGGCTATTGCATCCGACTGTTCGGTTATACCCAATGCAGCACGATGTCGTAATCCCATTCTTTTGGGGATTGTTTGATTTTTTGAGACCGGTAATATACATGCTGCAGCTTTCAAAGTACGATTAGAAATAATTAAAGCACCATCATGTAAAGGACTATTTTTGAAGAATATACTTTCGATTAATCTGGAATTGATGGTAGCATTAATTTGCTCGCCTGAATGCAAATAAAATTCTAAATCATTTGTTCGGGTCAACACAATTAAACCACCAGTTGAGCTTTTTGAAAGATTTCGACATGCTAAAACAACCTGAACAAGATCATAATTTGTTTTTTCCTGTTCATTATTATTGCTTCCAAAAAACCGTTTGATTGAATTTAATGAACTCCATTTTCTTTTAGAGCCTATACGTGAGAAAAAGCGTCTAATTTCATCTTGAAAAAGGACTATTAAAGCAAACGCACCTACACTAACTACTCTATCCAGAATGCCACCTAAAAGTTCCATTTTGAACACATAGGTAACCAGAAACCAAAAAATCATAAAAGCCAGGATACCAACAAAAACATTCACTGCACCAGTGCGTTTGAGCAGTTTAAACATTTGATAAAGCAAGATTGCTACCAAAAAAATGTCAATAATATCTTTAAAACCTATCTGAAAACCCATATTACGTTTTATATTATTTATTTACCTTCGTATATGTTTTGAAGTTTCGCAATTAGCTAAACTTATTATATTCATTATAAATCTTTATAGCCTGAATGGCTTCTTTGACATCATGAACCCGTAAAATATTTGCCCCGCCCATTAGTGCTAACATATTACAGGCAGTTGTTCCGTTGAGTGCTTCTTCGGCATTAATATCAAGCGTATTGTAAATCATCGATTTACGCGACACTCCAACAAGAATTGGCACTTTTAATTCTTTAAAATATGAAAGTTTATTTAATAACTGAAAATTTTGAGAGCCCGTTTTGGCAAACCCAAATCCTACATCAATAATAACATCGTTGGCACCAAATAAGTGCAATCTCGCCAGTCTTTTTTCGAGAAATTGAAATATATCCGACACAAGATCGTCATACTGAGTTTGGTATTGCATGGTTTGAGGTGTCCCTTTTGTATGCATCAAAACATAAGCTACATGCAAATCTGCAATAGTTTCAAACATTAAACTGTCAAGTGTTCCGCCACTAATATCATTAATCATTCCCACTTCAAAATTTCTAACCACATGCCGTGCTACACTCGATCGAAATGTGTCGACAGATATTATAATGTCAGGGTATCGTTTTAGAATGCAATCTATGGCTCGCGAAACGCGCTTTATTTCCTCGTCTTGCGAAACAACATCTGCTGTTGGACGGGTAGAATAACCCCCGATATCAATAATACTACCACCATCTATTATAATTTTTTCAACACATTGTAAAATTGCTTTTTCAGACATAAACCTATTTCCCCTGAAGAACGAATCAGGAGTAACATTTACGATTCCCATCACAACCGGAGTTGATAAATCAATTAACTTATTTTTCAGTTTTATTTGCAGTGGATTATAATTCATATCCAATATAAAATAATAAAAGTTGAAAGTCCAATTGCAAAAGTAAGAAAATATAGTGATTGAGAAGTAATAAAGTCAAAAAATAGAAAATAAAATTAGAATGTATACGTTTTTGAATGTAAATCAGTTATTATGATATGATGATTTTATTTGAAAAAGTAAAAAAAAATGAATCACAGTGACTTTATACACAAAAAAAATACTATTTTTGCACTGTTGTTTCAAAAAAATAGCATATTCTTAATTTATCAGACATTTATGAAGTTAAAAACCACATTTAAATTAGCAACATTATACTTGGCATTGAGCCTAATGAGTTGTGCCAATAGATCATCAGGCGACGGTTATTCGGGTGTGACAGGTTGGAGGTATAACGATGTGAACAGTACCAGTTTTGCTGTTAGAAGTAACTATATGAATGAAATTCCACAGGGAATGGTTGCAATAGAAGGTGGATCATTTACTATTGGTGAAAAAGGTGAATTTATCACTGCTCCACGTGATAATAAACGTCGACGCATCACTGTAAGTTCATTTTATATGGATCAATATGAAATTAGAAATGTTGACTGGCGCGAATACACAAACTGGATGAAAGTAGTTTTCTCAAAAACTGCTCCCAGATTAGTAGAAAGATCGCATCCAAATATTAGTGTTTGGCGCGAAGAACTTGCATATAATGAGCCATATTTAGCAAATTATTTCTCACATCCGGCTTTTGATAATTATCCTGTTGTTGGGGTTAGTTGGGAGCAAGCTATGGATTATTGCACTTGGAGAACGGACAGGGTAAATGAAAAGGCACTTATTGAGAATGGAATAATTGAGGCACCGGATTTTTCGAAATTGCAAAGACTGACGAATTTTGATTCAATTGCAAACAGTTTCGTGTTTAATACCCAAAAATACTTGCTACAAGATTCCTACAAACCAATGGTTGGACCTAATTCTCAAAAAGATTTGTATGGTCAAAACAGAAAAGTGGACATGTCTGACGGGATTTTGTTTTCAGATTTTAGACTACCAACTGAAGCAGAATGGGAATTTGCTGCTTATGCAATTACTGCTGGCATTGATGGATTAATACCCGAAGGAAAGATATATCCATGGGCAGGTGCGCAAGTTCGAAACCCTTCAAAAAAACAAATGGGCCAAATGCAAGCTAATTTCGTACGTGGACGAGGTGACATGATGGGTACTTCGGGCAGTTTAAACGACAAAGCAACCATCACTTCTCAGGTGAATGCATTTTCACCAAATGATTTTGGTCTTTATAATATGTCTGGAAATGTTAATGAATGGGTTATGGATGTTTACCGCCCAACTTCTTTCGAAGATGTTTCAGAGTATAACTCTTTTAGAGGTAACATTTATTTAACTCCGGTAGTAGCCAGTGAAGATGCTCTTGGAAATAAGGTTTATCAAATCGATTCCCTTGGACGTATAGCTACGAAAGTGGTTAAAGGTGATGATGCAAGAAACTTTAAAGATGGTGATCCAACATCTCAATTTAATTTCACCCTTAATCAGGATACTTCTGGAATTGCAAATTTAAGAAACATGGAAAAAATTGATCCTACTGATGTATTAGCACTCAAAATATCAGATAAAACAAGGGTTTACAAAGGTGGATCGTGGAAAGATCGCGTATTTTGGCTGAATCCGTCTACACGTCGCTATTTAGATCAGGATAAATCTGCAAACGACATTGGTTTCCGTTGTGCTATGAGTATGATTGGAAGCATCAATCAGTCCAGACGATAAGAAATTTTGATTTTTTACTATAAATAGCACCAGTTCGTTTTGAACATGGTGCTTTTTAGTTTTTATTTGAGTCATTTTTTCAACGAAAATTTGTACTTTTGCACTCTCAATTACAATTTAAATATTAGATATAGAAAAGAATGAAAAGAACGATTATTAATGATGCACTGAAACGTATTGATTTTGGAGCTGAAGTGAATATAAAAGGTTGGGTTAGAACACGCCGTGGAAATAAAAATGTAAGCTTTATTGCTCTGAACGATGGTTCGACAATTCACAATATTCAAGTTGTGGTTGATAATGAAAAATTTGGTGATGAGTACTTGAAACCAATTACTACAGGTGCTTGTATTAGCATTACCGGTACATTGGTAGAATCGATGGGGCAGGGGCAACATGTAGAAATACAAGCCACACAGATTGAAATTTATGGCTCGGCTGACCCCGAAACATATCCATTACAAAAAAAAGGACATACCCTCGAGTTTCTTCGTGAAATTGCACATCTTCGTCCACGCACCAATACATTTGGAGCCATTTTTCGCATTCGTCATCACATTGCAATGGCCATTCACACTTTCTTTCACGAACGTGGATTCTTTTATTTCCACACACCAATTATTACTGCTTCTGATTGTGAAGGAGCCGGACAGATGTTCCAGGTAACTACAATGAATTTGTATGACCTGAAAAAAGATGAAAGTGGTGCAATTGACTATAGTGGCGATTTTTTTGGGAAACAAGCAAGTCTTACTGTTTCCGGACAACTTGAAGGTGAATTAGCAGCCATGTCGATGGGCGCAATATATACTTTCGGACCTACATTTCGTGCCGAAAACTCCAATACGCCTCGTCACTTGTCGGAGTTTTGGATGATTGAACCCGAAGTGGCATTCAACGAAATTGAAGAAAACATGCAATTGGCACAAGATTTTATTCAATATTGTATTCGTTGGGCGCTTGAAAATTGCAAAGATGATTTGGAATTCCTATGTAAAATGTACGATAATGAATTGATTGAGAGATTAAATTCTGTTGTAAAAGAAGATTTTATTCGTTTGCCATATACTCAAGGCGTTGAAATTCTCGAAGCTGCAATTGCAAAAGGTCATAAGTTTGAATTTCCTGTTGGGTGGGGAACTGACTTACAATCGGAACACGAACGTTATTTGGTTGAACAACATTTCAAAAAACCTGTTATTTTGACTGATTATCCAAAAGAAATCAAATCGTTTTATATGAAACAAAACGATGATGGAAAAACCGTTAGAGCAATGGATGTATTGTTCCCAAAAATTGGTGAAATTATTGGTGGATCACAACGTGAAGAAGATTACGACAAATTAAAGAAACGTGCCGACGAAATGGGTGTTCCTACAAAAGATATTTGGTGGTATTTGGATACCCGTAGATTTGGAACTGCACCACATGCAGGTTTTGGACTTGGATTTGAACGATTATTGTTATTCGTTACCGGAATGGCAAATATCCGCGATGTAATTCCTTTTCCACGTACACCGAACAATGCAGAGTTTTAATTTGTTGTTTACTTTCAATAAAAAATAATCCAAATGCTTTAAAAGACAAAAATATTATTGCACAATTAATATCAAAATGTGCAATAGATAGTTAACAAAAATGATTGTTGACAGAACTTTGTCTATTTTTGCTATGTAAACATTACAATAATCAAAATATTCAATAATAAAACATGGAAAACACGAAGACAACCGAATTGGATAACGTAGTAGTTCGTTTCACGGGAGACTCCGGAGACGGAATGCAGCTTACTGGAACACTTTTTTCCAATCTGTCGGCAATTTTAGGAAATGAAATCTCTACTTTTCCTGATTTTCCTTCAGAAATTCGTGCCCCGTTAGGATCACTAGGAGGTGTGTCGGGATTTCAGGTTCATTTGGGGTCGAGCAAAATATATACACCCGGCGATGATGCCGATGTATTGGTAGCAATGAATCCGGCAGCGCTCAAAGTAAATTCGAAGAGTGTAAAAAAAGGTGGAATCATAATTTTTGATACAGATTCTTTCGAAAAATCAGATTTAAACAAAGCGGATTTCAAGACCGACAATCCTTTCGAAGAATTAAATATCTCTGAAAGTACTCAATTAATTCCTGCTGCTCTTTCATCGCTTACTCAAAGTAGTTTAGAAGGATTTGGATTCGATAATAAAACTGTTTTGCGTAGCAAAAATATGTTTGCATTGGGCTTAATTTGTTGGTTGTTTAACCGTCCTATTGATCAGGCAATTCATTTCCTCGAAAACAAATTCAGCAAAAAGCAAGATTTACTTCATGCTAATATAAAAGTGCTTACCGATGGCTTTAATTACGGTAACAATTTACATCTTACTGTTTCAACGTTTTTAGTTGAAAAATCGCATGAAACGCCAAAAGGAAGCTATACAAGTATCAGTGGCAACAAAGCAACTGCCTGGGGATTAATTGCAGCTTCGAAAAAAGCAGGATTAGATTTATTTCTTGGAAGTTATCCAATTACTCCGGCAACGGATATTATGCAGGAATTGGCATTGCGCAAAGATTTAGGCGTAAAAGTTGTTCAGGCTGAAGATGAAATTGCCGGAATTACTTCAGCAATTGGTGCTTCATTTGCAGGAAATCTGGCAGCAACAAATACTTCAGGACCGGGATTAGCTCTTAAATCAGAAGCTATAGGCTTAGCGGTTATGGCTGAATTGCCACTAGTAGTTATCGACGTTATGCGTGGTGGCCCTTCAACAGGTTTACCAACCAAAACTGAACAAACCGACTTGCTACAAGCTCTTTATGGTCGTAATGGCGAAAGTCCGGCAGTGGTAATGGCTGCAAGTACACCTGCCGACTGTTTTCATTTTGCATACATGGCAAGTAAAATTGCACTTGAATATATGACACCGGTTATTTTGTTGACTGATGCTTTTATTGGAAATGGAACTTCGCTTTGGAAACTTCCAAAATTAGCTGAGTTAGCCAGCATATATCCAAATTATACCAAACAGGGAATGACCGATATAAAAGTTACTTCTCGCGATGAAGAAACCAAGGTTCGCTATTGGAGCGTTCCCGGAACCTATGGCTTTGGTCACAGAAATGGAGGATTGGAAAAAGACTATAATTCCGGGGCAATTTCTACAGATCCGATGAATCATCAGAAAATGGTGGATACGCGTGAGCAAAAAGTGAACAATATAAGTAAAGTTTTACCCGAACTGAATGTAGAAGGTAATACCGATGCCGATTTATTGGTAATTGGTTGGGGTGGTACACATGGACATTTGATGAGTGCTGTGAATTCTATCAACAAAAAAGGAAGCAAAATTGCGTTGGCACATTTCAATTATATCAATCCACTTCCAAAAAACACAGTAGAAGTAATTCAAGGTTACAAAAAAGTAGTGGTTTGCGAGTTGAACAGTGGACAATTTGCAACTTATTTACGTTCAAAAGTTCCTGCTGTTGAATTTTTACAATATAACAAAGTGCAAGGTCAACCTTTTACAGTGGCTGAATTGGAAGAATGTTTTGAAAAATTAATGTAACCCGATTCACAAGCCGATGGAGGCATAAATTACTTAGTTATTAGCAATTTTTTATTCAAGTTTAAATCATGGAAACTACAAAAATATCAACAATACCATATACTGCAAAAGATTTTAAAAGTGACCAATATGTACGTTGGTGTCCCGGATGTGGCGATTATGCCGTACTGAATACACTTCAAAAAGTAATGGCTGAATTGGGCGTAGAGCCTCACAATACAGCTGTTATTTCGGGTATCGGTTGTTCATCCCGGTTACCTTATTATATTAATGGTTACGGATTTCATACTATTCACGGACGTGGTGCTGCAGTGGCAACCGGTGTAAAAGTGGCTAATCCAAAACTTACGGTATGGCAAATAACCGGTGATGGTGACTGTTTGGCAATTGGTGGTAATCATTTTATTCATAGCGTTCGTCGCAATGTAGACATTAATGTGTTACTTTTCAACAATCAGATTTATGGTTTGACCAAAGGGCAATATTCACCAACCACAAAAAAAGGATATGTTACCAAATCATCTCCTTTCGGGACGGTTGAACGTCCGTTTCGTCCAGCCGAATTGACAATGGGAGCACGTGGTACTTTCTTTGCACGACTGTTGGATGTGGATTTAAAGAACTCACAATCCTCAATGCTGGCAGCTGCCCGCCACAAAGGTACATCGGTGGTTGAATGTTTGGTAAATTGTGTAATCTTCAACGATGGTGCGCATGGTTATTTGGCCGAAAAAGAAAATCGTGCCGACAGATTATTAATGTTGGAACATGGTAAACCCATGATTTTTGGAAAAGAAAATAACAAAGGTCTGGTTCTTGATGGTTTTAAACTTAAAGTTGTAACCATTGGAGAAAATGGAATTACCGAAAATGATATTTTGGTACATGATGCTACTTGCGAAGATACTACGCTGCAAATGAAACTTGCTTTGATGGAAGGTCCGGAAATGCCAATAGCAATGGGTGTAATCCGCGATGTGGCAGAAGAATCGTACGATGCTGCTGTAGAGAAACAAATTGCAGAAATACAAGCCAAATCGAAAATCAAAACTTTCGACGACCTGATTGCCAGTTGCGAACAATGGGAAATGTAGGAAAAAGTTATTTGAAA
>JBMOHG010000053.1:0-12995 GCA_049317965.1 Paludibacter sp. | reverse complement strand
AAGTTTGTTGTTTCACCCGGATCTGTTTTCAAATTATAGAGCTGTGGTTTGGGACTATTACCCATTTCGGTATTGGTGTCTTTGTTCATTTCTGCAAATTTGCTTGGCTCTATGTACTTCCAATCTCCAATAACAATTCCAAGTACATTGTTACGGTTTTGCTCCACCACAAAATCCCTGTTTTTAATACCTCTACCGAGTAATGTGTTTAAATCGTTTCGGCTGTCGGGGGCTTCGTTGCTTTTCAGCTTATATCCAATCAGTTTCGCAAATGAAGCGTACCAGTCAATCTGACTTACCAATGTTTTTGAAACAGCAGGTTTTATTTTTAAAGGCCAGCGAATCAATTGCGGAATGCGGGTTCCAGCTTCGAAACCACTGTATTTTCCACCACGGAAAGGACCCCAAGGCTTGTGACTTCCTAATAACTCAGCTGCCTTATCTTGATAACCATCATCAATAACCGGTCCATTATCGCTCGATAAAATCAGAATGGTATTATCTTCAAGTCCCAGTTCTTGTAGTTTTTTGGTTACTTCGCCCACTATCCAATCAAATTCCAAAACAGCATCACCACGAGGTCCGAGACCACTTTTACCCGCAAATCGGGGGTGTGGCAGACGTGGAACATGAACATCCTGCGTGCCAAAATAGAGGAAAAATGGTTGGTTTTTGTTTTGTTCAATAAATCCCAATGCTTTGTCTGTAATCGAATCTGCAATATTTTCATCAATCCACAAGGCTGATTTTCCACCTTTCATATACCCAATCCGCGAAACTCCATTGACAATGGCTTGGTCGTGTGTGTGGCTCGGATGGAGGCGCAGCAATTCCGGGTTGTCTCTTCCGGTAGATTCTCCGGGAAAATTCTGAGTATAACTCACTGATATAGGGTCTTTGGGATCTAAATTCACTACCCTTCCGTTTTGAATAAAAACACAGGGTGTTCTGTCACTGGTGGCAGCCATTATGTATGAATAATCGAAGCCTAGCTCTGCAAGTCCGGGTGTTATCAGTCCGTTCCAGTCTTGCTTACCTGTTTCGTTTCCTAACCCTAAATGCCACTTTCCAATCGCCGCTGTTTTATAACCAGCTACTTGCATCATTCGCGGCATAGTGAGGCGTTCAGGCTTAATAATCATGGCAGCATCACCAGCTGCAATTCCTGTACCTTGGTTTCGCCATGCATACTCTCCTGTAAGTAGTGAATAGCGTGAAGGAGTGCTGGTGGCCGACACACAATGTGCATTGGTAAAGCGAATTCCTTCGGTTGCTAATTTATCTACATTTGGAGTCGGTATTTTCGAATAGCCGTAGCAACTAAGGTCACCATATCCAACATCGTCGGCATAAATAAGTATAATATTCGGCTTAGTTTCTATTTGTGTTTTTGAATTTCCTGCCGTTAAGGTGAAAGGCAAAATCGAAAGACTTGAATAAGATAGGATTTTTATTTTTTTCATTGCAATATTCTTCTTGAGTTGTGTTTAAATATTTTCGCATTTCCAGCCAGAAACTGATATAAAATCTCACTATTAATGCAATACATTTTTTGAAATACTTTCAAATAAATATGACATTAAATTTTAGCTAAAATATATCATTCTTTCTTAACAACCAAACACTGTTCTATTTTCTGATTAGCTGACCATCAAATTTATACGTTTCACCCTTTTTTGTTGTCAGATTTATCAATTTTCCCTGATAGATTATTTTCAAATCATTGCCAAGTAACGATTTTATTTTCGATTTAAGAAGTTTTCCATTTTCCCATTTTATATCAACTTCAAAACCACCACGTGCACGCAGTCCTTTTACTTCTCCGGTCGGCCATGCGTCGGGTAAGGCAGGAAGCAGTTGAAGCAGGTAACTGTTATCTGATTTCAGATGACTTTGCATCAACATCTCAGCTACACCGGCTGTGTAACCGAAGTTCCCGTCAATCTGAAACGGTGGATGTGTGTCGAACATATTTTCGAGTATGCAGTTTTTGAATAGTTTCCTGATTAATTCGTACGAACGGTTTCCTTCAGCAAGTCGTGCAAAAAGATTAATTTTCCATGCTGTGCTCCAACCCGTACTCAAATCTCCCCGTGCATTAAGCGAAACTAATGCCGCTTTAGCCAGCTCAGGTGTGACCATCGGACTGATTTGCCTACCCGGATGTACGGCGAATAGATGCGAATTATGACGATGATGGTCGGTTGAATCATCCACGTCTATCATCCATTCCTGTAATTGTCCCCACTTACCTATTTGGGGTCCAAGTAATTTGAAACGCATATCGTTTATCTTTGTGCAATAAATAGTATCAATATTTAATGCTTTTGAAGCTTCAACATAATTGCTAAACAAATCATATACAATCTGTTGATCGTACGATGTTCCCGGATATGGATTCTTGTCCGTTTCATTTTTAAAAGGACCATGTTCCGGTGACCAACCATCGGGAGTAATTAATTTGCAATTCTTTTCCACCAAATGATCTTCCCAATAGCCACACACATCTTTTAGCATTGGATAAGCACGGTTTTTCAGAAAGTCTTTATCTCCCGTAAAAGCATAATGCTCCCAGAATTGTTGGCTCAACCATGCACTTCCGGGGCGATGAATCCTCCATGTTGATGGACATCCCATGATATTATTGGTACTGTATGCGATCCAACCCTTTTTAGACATCAGATTTGTGTCAGCAGTGTTTTTATTCACATTTGCCAAATTCTCAACCCAATCGAAATAGGGCGCAGCACATTCGGTTAATCCCGTTGGCTCAGCCATCCAATAATTCATCTGTATGTTAATGTTGGTGGTGTACTGCGAATACCAGGCGGGTTTGTATTCGTTGTTCCATATACCCTGTAGATTGGCTGGCAAGCCACCCGGACGTGATGAGCTAATGAGCAAGTATCTTCCGTATTGAAAAAGCAGTGCCTCAAGTGCAGGATCTTTCTCTCCATTTTTGACAGCATTCAGTCGGTCGAGTGTGGATTTATCTGGACTTGCTCCCAAATTCAACTGAACCCGATTGTACAAGTGCTGATAATCGGCAACATGAGCTTTTCGAAGGTTGGAAAAAGTTTTTGCGGCTGCCACTGCAATTGTTTTCTCCAACTTATTGTGGGGATGTTCGCCTTTAAAATTTTTAGAGAAATCTTTCGAAAAATCGGTTCCTGCCACCAGTAAAACTTTCACTTCGTTGGCATTCGAAACTATAATTGAGGAATTTTCGACCGTTATTTTACCTCCGGTGTTTAATACCATCAACTGCGATTCGTATTGCATACCATTTTCAGGCAGAACACCGGATGCAATAATCTTATTGCCAGACACTTCAATTTTCGCATTGTGAGCATCTTTGAGTTTTACGACAAACGATATGCTACCCTTTTTGTTAGCTGTAAAATAAGCAACTAGGACTTTATCCAGATAACTTGAAAAATACTCCCGTCGATAATTTACATCATTCGAAGTAAAAGTTACTGTATGTATTGCATTTGTCAGATTTAATTCGCGACGATAATTTTCGGCATTCAAATTTCCGAAATCAATAAAAACATCCCCAAATGGTTGATAATTACCTATAGATAATTTTTTATTACCAGCTTTGGAACTTGTACCTGTGATAAGACTTGATTCATTGAATTGGATTTGTTCTTTTTGCACCCCACCAAATATCATTCCTCCCAATGAGCCATTACCAATAGGTAAGGCTTGCAACCATTGTTTGGCGGGTTGAGTGTACCACAACGATGGTTTTTGGGCAAAAGTTTGCATGAAAAGTGATAAAACTAAAATTATAACTATCCGTTTTTTATGTAAAATCATACCTTGAGTTTTTTTATTTTTTCCAAATTAATGGCACCGCCACATTTACCGAATATTCACGCTTATTAACGCCAAGTGCTCCGAACAAATATTTTGGCACCCCTTTCTCCAAATACAAGCAGGGACGCTCCAGTTTATCATCGGTAAGAATATCGCCTTCTAATTTCAACCGTAGAGGTACTACTTTGGGATACTTTGACGGTTCCCAATTAATTCCGTCTCTCGACATTAATAAAGCCAATGCAGCTTCTTTGTTGGTAAAAAGTCCAATCACATCCCTTACAATAGCATAAATGGTTCCCTTGTAATTCCAGATAAAAGGGTCTTCGGCAATCATCCAGCTGTTTTCTCCATCTTTCGATTCAAAAATAGGTGATGAATATTTAGTGTAAGGTCCAAGTAATGAATTGGCGAAAGCCACTCCAAAACGCACTTTACCACCTTTCAGGGTGCCGTTTTTAGCCACCTGTTTGTAAATAAGAATGGCACGACCATTTTGGTCAACAGTAATGGCGGGATTGGCCATCATAAGGGCATCATAAGAAGTAGAATCCGGGCTGACATCAATCACAGGTTTATCATAGCGTTTCCAATCACCTTCGGGATTATCGGCAACAGCCACGCCAATGCGCTGGTTATTTCGATATTGCCACCAATTCGGATCGTTCATCGATGCCGGCATTTTCACCTCTTTCGTTCCGGTTGTACCCATGTAGTACAGATAGTATTTTCCTTTGTAAACAATTGCAGCGGGATTGTGAGTAGTAATACCGTCCCAGTACTTACTACTTCTACGGGGTAACAAAACTTTTACATGTTTGTAAGGTCCTTCCGGCTTATCCGACTTAGCCAGACAAATTTCGGAACTCGGCAGCCAGGCATAATGACCATTCGCTCGTGGCCATCGACTGTAAAACATGTAAAATTTTCCATTGGTTCCTTTCACCACCGAGCCACACCAGATATTGTAGATAGAATCTGAAAAAATATTCTTAGAGGGAATGGGACGAACCATAGCACTTATATCTACACCATCCATCGAAATAAGGTTGCCATTTTTGTCAAGTGTTGGATATTGGGCATTTGCAGAACTGATTGAAAAAAAAGCTCCAAGTATAAATATTAAAATGAGTTGAACTGACTTTGGTTTCATAGGGTTATTCTTGTGTGATGATATAATCCATTCCTTTTTTTGTCCCGAAGGTGAGCAAACCTTTTCCAAAAGCCACGATTATGCCTTTTTTATCTGTAATCTGGACATTCTGGTTCACGAATAATTTGCAATCAGTGCCGATTTGAGATATAATACTTCCAGATGAAAATTTTCCATCTTTCCATATAAAATTCAGCACAAAACCACCCCGCGCATTCAATCCCGTCACAGTTCCATTTTGCCAATCGGCATTTGATGGCAAGGCAGGTAAAATTCGGATAATTTGTTCGTTGCCATGACTTTGCAACAACATTTCGGCAATACCTGATGTAGTACCAAAATTTCCATCAATCTGAAATGGTGGATGTGCATCAAACAAATTGGGATAAGAACCACCACCTTTCGCAATTTTCAATCCATTGGCATCATACATCGGAGTCAAAATTTTGTTAAGTAATCGTTGTGCATCATCGCCTCGGCCGAGTCGTGCCCAGAAATTAATTTTCCAAGCCAAACTCCATCCTGTACCATCATCACCTCTCATTTTCAACGTTTTTTCAGCAGCCTTAGCCAGTTCGGGTGTATCCCAAGGGGTAATCTCGTCGTAGGGGTGTAGACCGTAAAGATGAGAAATGTGTCGGTGATGTGGCTCATTGTCTTTCCAGTCCTCGAGCCATTCGTTCAAATCACCCTCTTTGCCAATACAGCTTGGTGCCAGTTTAGGAACAATGTCTCTAAGTTGATTAGCAAAAGCTGCATCGGTTTTAAGTATTTCGGAGGATTTAATTACTGCACCAAATAGCTCACGGCAGATTTGCATATCGATGGTTGGTCCCATGCAGGTGTTGGCTTTTGTGCCATCAGGCATTACGAAAGCATGTTCGGGAGAGTTGGAAGGAGCAGTGACCAAATAATTAGTTTTGGGGTCAGTAATCAATATTGACTTTAAAAACTGCGCCGCACCTTTTAATACAGGATAATATCTTGCCAAAAACTTTTTATCACTAGTAAAACGGTAATGTTCCCAGATATGTTCGCATAACCAAGCACCACCGGTAAGTGTAGAACCCCAGTTAGCACCTTCGCCAGGCGATGTAAAATGCCACGGATTTGTAACAACGTGAGCAACCCAACCCTGTGCATTGTAATATGCTTTTGCTGTTTTTTTTCCATTAGGCACCAGCAACGAAGTGAAGTGATGTAGCGGTTGCGCCAACTCACTCAATCCTGTGAGTTCCGACAACCAATAATTCATTTGAATATTAATATTAAGGTGATAATCACCATTCCAAGGCGTTTGATACTCTTCCGCCCAAAGTCCCTGTAGATTAGCAGGTAAACCACCTGCACGCGATGAACTGATAAGCAAATACCTTCCAAAATTAAAATATAAAACCGGGAGTTGTGCATCAGCCGAATTGTTTGAAAAATTCACCAATCGCTCCGGTGTGCTCATTGTATCCACTTCCAATTGTTTGGCAGTTAGGTTTAATCGACATTTTCTGAAATATGATGTGTACTTTGAAATATGAGCAGCTTTTTGTGCTTCGTATTTGTTTGTATTGAACTTTGAAAGTATTACACTTGCATTTTGGTCAACATTCGACCAATTATCCAACTTACCATTCAAAACATTATAATTAGTTACTGCACTAAATATTAATATACAGGAATCGGCATTGGCAACAGCTAAATTTCCATTATTGTCCTGAACGCTTCCTCCAAAATTACTGACTTTTAATACTGCTGAATATCGCATTCCCGACTTATCTTTATCAATCATTGAGCCCGACATTTTCAGGGTATTACCTTTAGCACTAGTTGTCGCATTTTCTTTTCGGTATAACGAAACAATAAAATTAAGTTTCGTTTTTTTTGCAACCAATTTTAGTACAAAAACATCGTTAGCAAAACTGGTAAATGCTTCTTGTAATACCTCCGATCCATCGCTTCGCAGCCATTTAACTTTTCCTACGGCATTTTCGAGATTAAGGCTACGTTCGTATTTTACAACTTTAGCTGTATTTTGTGCCCAGTCAATTTTCAAATCACCCAAGGTTTCATAACTTCCATAATGTTCTTTTCCGCCTTTTTTAGTTCCTGGCCCTGCACATGTAAAGTTATTCTGTAATAGGTTTTGAGCTTCAAGATTTTTGCCTTCAATCAATAAGTTCTGAATATCTGGCAGATATTTGAATGCATCAGGGCGGTCAGCATCCTGCTCGCCACCCGACCACAAGCTTTGTTCGTTCAACACTATTCGTTCATGGTCAGTGTTGCCCAATATCATGGCACCCAACCTACCATTGCCTAATGGGATTGATTCGTGCCAGTCGACAGCCGGTTTTTTGAATAAAAGTTGGGTAGACGAATCAGCATTGGCATTGCTCATGCCGATAAAAAAGAAAAAAAAGCAAATTATTTGTTTTGTGTGTTTTGTCATTTTTAAAACATTACAAATTAAATAGGCAGTGGAATTAAACTAGAACAAAACTATTTTCGTTTAAAAACTCTTACATAATCTACCTCCATAGCCGTTCCATCAATGGTATCGGTCACTTTGCCTGCCCATGAAATAATAGCCAGACTAAGCCACACTGGTGATGGTGAAAATGCAATTTCATTTTTCATCCGACGAATTTCTTTTCCGTCGAAATAATACACAAGTTCTTCTTTACTCCAATCTAAACCGTATGTATGATAATCTTTCGCAAAATTATAGTTGCCTTTTAAAATGTCGAATGTTGCTATATCTATCCATTTACCGTCTTTTTGGTACTGAACGCTGTAATCGTTTATCAGACCCTTCCAATTTACATCTTCCTTATAACCATTAATAAATTGGATACAACCAATTTGTTTTGGTGAGGAAAATTCAAATTCCACCCACTTTTCGTTATCTTTTTGTGTCACATAGTGTGAATCTAATTTCCCATCCGCCAAATTACTAAGTTGAAACTTTTCTGCTGGTTGAAAAATACCGCTTGAAGTAATTTTGGTTTCTGCCTCGCGTGCAAAGTTTACTAAACCTGGCACATCCGTATCAGCAGTTTCGGAAAAAACACTTGGATAACCTACCTTATTTACGTTATAAATCCTGAATTCGGGAATATGAAACTGATTTCCGGTTGACGAACTGAAACGCACTCGAGTGGTGGTAACTGGAATTTCTAACTGTATCTGCACATCGGGCTGTGCTCCGTAATAAAAGCTTTTAGAAGAAGATGGATGTGATATTTTACCATTAACCTCGGTAATATCTGTCCAGTTATGTAGATTGGTATTCACCGAGTTAGGATAATGTCCTTCGTTGATGTCAATTTCAAACTTTTTGCCTTCCTGAGGAATAATACCCTGAGTCATAAGCCAAAATGAATTATTGGTGGCTGTGGCAGCGGCATATTTATAGCGACATTCGAAGTAGCCGTATTGAAACTGCTCTTTCGTCCAAATACTACCCGAAGTCCAGGTTTGTCCACCACGGTACTCTTTTTTATTCAACAATTTGAGTGTACCGTTGCTTACCAACACATTTTCGCGCCAACGACTGCAAAGAATATGCCCGCTTGGGCCATTTTGCGATATCCAGCTTTTGTCCAACAGCGTATCGGGATAAACAAACTCGTCGCTCCACACCAATTTCCAATAGGAAGCACCATCAGGCAACATCGAATTTGGTGATTTTTGCTGGGCAAGAACAAACATTGAAATAAATACATTACATATCATCAACAATATTATTTTAGACATAACTTTATTTTTTTGTAGAATTAAATGAACAATCGATTTTTTAAACAACTTCAATTTTATAAAAAAAGAAACATAATCTTTCGCAATAAATTTATCATCTCTATTAGTATATTACTTATTCATTTTCAACGGTATAGCCACATTATAATTATCATCACCATCGTACACTGCACAAAAAAGCACTTTGGGTATTCCTTTATCCAACCAAAGTTGCGGACGCTCCAGCTTAGTAACTTGTTTCGTTCCGCTAACCCACGGAATTTGAGTTGTTGTAACCAACACATTTTTAGACGGTTTCCAGTCAAGTCCATCGTTAGATTCGAAAAGAGCAAGACTCAATCCGGCATTGGTAAACGAACCTTTGAAATCTTTTACAATCGCCCAATATTTACCTTGCTGATACCAGAGAAATGGATCTTCGGCAGCAAATTTAACCGAGTCTTTCACAAAAATGCGGTTAGGCAACTTCATAAATGGACCTTCGGGTTTGTCGGCTAGAGCAGCACCATGATATACCACACCGCCGAAAGGCATTTTTCCTTCACTCACCCCTTTGTACACCATCAAAGTCTTTCCGTCGGGGCGTTGAGTTACTGCTGGATTGGCACACATTTGATGGTCGAAACTGTGCATGGTAGTATCGATGGTTGGTTTGTCAGGTCTTTTCCATGATCCAAGTGGTGAGTTTGCCACTGCCACACCAATACGCTGATTGTTTCGGTAAACCCACCAACCGGCATCTTTCATGCTAACAGGCGTAGTGAATTTTTCGGTTCCATGTGTGCCCATGTAATAAAGATAATACTTTTTACCAAATTTATACACAGTGGGGTTGTGCGTTACATCGGCGTCCCAGTACTTCTTGTCCCGTTTTGGTAATACCACTTTCACATGTTTGTATGGACCATTTGGTTGATCTGCTACTGCCACTGCAATTTCGCTTTCAGTCACCCAGGCATAATGTCCACTTGCACGTGGCCAACGACTGTAGAAAAGATAGTACTTTCCATCATCGCCTTTCACCATACTTCCGCACCAAACCATATAATCGGGTAAACCGAATTTAGCGGTTTCGGGTACGGGTTGTATCCATTTGGCTATATCTAAATCCTGAGCATAAGTATGCATTGAAATGCTCAGAAGTAAAATCAGTAGTAGTTTTTGAATTTTCATTTCTTGAATGGGAAAATTGAATACAATTTTTTGTGATTATTGTGGAACAATAGTTGGTGTATTCTATTTTTATGTAATTTATAATTCGTCATTTTATTTCATTACCGCTTTAAAAAACACAAAAACATGAGGAAATAGGAAACAAAAATACTAAAAAAGAACATAACCTTTAGAGCCAAACCTGAAAATGAGTGAAATAAGGCAGAAAAGGGAGAATACCATTATTTATTTGCCACGAAATATATTCTTATTTTCTGATAATCAGCTTTAAAGACCTCTGAATCTTATCTGTTTTCAGATTTAGAAAATACAATCCTGAATCCAATTGGGAAAGATTTAAATCAAAACGGTCGCAACCAGGCATCGGGCGGTGAGAATCTGCAAATACAACTTTCCCTGTCACATCAGCAACAGAAACCATTAACGCCGGATTTTCAACAAAAGCCCCATCAACTACCCATATATTTCCTGTAGAAGGATTCGGGAAAATCTGTGTGCTTTGAAACAGAGTGCTTCTGACACTATTCAATGCATCAACAGCTAAGAAAACTGTAGCATTACCTGTATTACCAAGATCATCAGAAACCTGTAGATAATAATATCCCGAATTCGCAACTTCAGCACCACTTATTACAGGATTTGGAAGAGTAGACGAAAAACCGTTTGGACCTGTCCAGCTATAATTTGTATAATTTCCCGACCCACCACTAACATTAGAACTAAGTTGTATAATTCCACCCACCACAACAGGGCTGTTTACAGTGGTATTTACTGTTAGCGAAATGGGTGATACAGTTGAGAATGTAAGCAAAGTATCTTTAATCATTGAATTACCAACTATATCTTTTACTGTCGATTTCACTTTAATGTTATACGTTTTTCCTTTTTCTAAAGCCTGTGCGAATTTAATTCTGAAACGCAGCGGAGTCATCTGTTCAATGGTATAGGCTGGCACAACACTTCCACCGGCTTCGCTAATCTGTATATTAGACGTGTTTACAGTGGTTGAGTCCATGGTTTTATTGAACTTCAATACTGGCCACAAGTTGATAGGTTGATTTACGGCATTATGAACCGGAATACAATTATTAACCTCCACCTCGGGCTGCCATGTAATTACTTTGTATACACGGACCCAGTCGAATGCTGCATAAGTGCCATCGAGTCGATCGCGATCCAATGGTCCATCAAAATAAGTAACAATTGTACTCAATAAAGCCGAATAAACACCATTGGTGGCTCCAGTTGTAGTTAAATAAGGAGTTACATCCGAATATGAACCGTATGCTTTGCCATCATACGTATAAAATATATCTTTCACTCCGGTATAACCACCGTTTGTGTGAAAATCTTTTGATAGATTATCGGCTGCAAAAAATCCGAATGTCCGGTTAGGTTCTGCCATAAAATAGTTATTAGTTCCATAACCATTGGGATAAGTGCCTTCGTTGTAATTATTATCTCCGGCTGAACTACTCGCTGACCAGAACGAAGTATGCGACCCAAAAGCATGTTCGGGATATTTATATCTGGCCTCAAAAAAACCATAAGTCTGTTTGAATTTTGAACTTATATTTCCGCTACTATATGGAACCGAGTGGTTATCCATATAGTTATAGCCCTTAAAAACACCATCTTCCACTACGCAATTCTCCTTCCATTTGCCTGAAATTCCAGCAAAACGAACATAGTCATCACAAGTCCATTTTGTATAGTCTAACGTAGGTCCATCGAATTCGTCGTTAAACGTGAGTTGAAAATCCGTTTTGGCTTTAATTGGTCCTGATCCAATAGCTGACTCTAAAAACTCTTTAAGAATTACCACAGCATCACTTCGCTTTAACTCCTGTACCGCTAATAATTTTCCACCTGTAAGGGTCTTGAACACACCTATTTCAACCATTCTTCCGAATGCTTCACGGTATTGTGGACGAATGGAACCTGCATCACAAAACGGTTTTAAGATGCTATCTGCCTTTGTCTTAAAGATGTTTTTTACATTTATGTAATTACCTGAATACTCCATAGCGTTGAGCATTATCTGTGCTGCTTCATCACGCCTTATTGTGTAATTAGGGTAAATATTTCCGGTATCGGCAATTGCGTACAACAAACCATTTTTGCGTGCTACTCCAATGTAACCTTTAAACCAATCATTGTCTGACACATCTTTGAAATTTGGAAGTGTTGTATTTGGAGTTAATCCGAGCATCAAATCTATGGCCTTTATAAACTCTGCTCTTGTCATACCCTCGTTGGGAGCAAAACTATTTTCAGAACGTGGTGACACTAATCCCTTTTTAACCATAAAACTAACCTCGTGTTCTGAGCTTGTTCCTTTAGTATCGGGATAAATATACTCTTTAAAGTAAGGATAACAAGTTGCAACTACCTGTCGAAGTATTGCACTGTTTGATATTTTCTTTTCAAGCAAAATATCTGAAGCGCGGGTAACACCACTAAATTTTATATATTCATCGGAAGTTCCACCGGCAAAGGTATAATTACCAATCAAAGTAAACGTTCCACCTGGGAATTCGGAAGCCGATTTTGAAATAGACTTAACACCACCGTTACTATAAATGTAAAAGTTGGGGTTGGTAACCATATTGATATAATTATAGTAATAAAAATCATAATCTCCAGGTTCAACCACTAAAGGATTCCAAAAGTAAGTATCGTTACCACCCGCTAAATAAAATGCACTACTATAAAGGGTCGAACCATTGTATTGACTTGCCTGCTGCTTTTTTTTGTCATTTAGGGGTGAGAAACCAACCATCACATTCGCAGATTTTTCTTTTTGTTCAAGACTTGCCGGATAAGTTCCGGTATTAAGCCCTCCGGCATATGGGTTTGTTGTTACAACTGTTCGGTGAAGTATCGTGCCGTCATACTTAACACTTTCAAACATCATACAATCGGCAAAAGTTGAGTCGGCTGAAGTTTTATGAAGCTTCACGTATTCATTACCATCGCCCGAAAAATCAAACTCACCCACTTTGTACCAGCCCAGCGAAGTCATCGGATTGGTGATTATTTTTTCCTGACTTGGAGAAATTACACTGTAATTCGCCCACTTCAGGTCGCGCAG
>JBMOHG010000052.1:0-13003 GCA_049317965.1 Paludibacter sp. | reverse complement strand
TTGAAAAAACATGAGGTGGAATTTGATGAAGCCTATATTTTTGATGATTTGATTTGAAAACGTTTTATATACTACCGCATGGGGTTGAAACCCACGCACACACCATCGCATGGGGTTGAAACCTCGCATACACCATCGCATGGGGTTGAAACCCACGCACACACCATCGCATGGGGTTGAAACCCCACGCTCCCAAAAATCGGTCGTGGCGATGCCACTTGTCAACTTACCTTCACCCTTTTTTCTTCAAGTCGCATAGCGACGACCGATTTATCTTGCGTTGGAATTTATTCCAATGCAATGAGGTAGGAATTTATTCCAATCCAATAAAAAGGGTAAATAAGAAATATTTTTTTCAATGATAAGTAAGGATGCCAAAGAATTAAGAATTTTTTGTATATTTGCAATTCAATTCAAAAAGATATCATATTATTATTTTACCATCGAGATGCGGCAAACCACTTCTCTACAAACCAATACCAAATAAAATATAGAAAAATAAATTTTCAACATATTATTTAAATAGCATTTAGCTAATATTCGCTTGTCCGAAACCTAGGAAATTTCAGAATGACAGCGAACACAAAACGAATAAGTAAGCAAATGCACGCGCCAATCGGCGTGGGCTTTCTACTTATCAATTTTATGCATGGTATCCATTAAATGACACCAAGCATAAGGGAATAAGATATGGTTCACGCTTTTTTTGTGGGTTTATCTTTCCTGTGTATAACAGTACAATGGCAATGCGCAAACTGAAAGCATGATAAACCAAAGTCCACAAAATCAAACAAGTAATACTTTGCGAAAACGCAGAGCCAAACCTCCCATCGATATTAACCTGACGGGACTGGTAGGTGAACTGGTGGCGGCTGAGTTTGAAAAACAACGATTACAAGTTGACAGATTGGAGGCGAAATTAAAATCATACGAGGACTTATTATTGCAAATTGTACGAAATACTCAATACCCGATTAAAATTTATACCGAAGATGATTTTACGGCTCTGTTTGGTGTAAAGAAGCGCACACAGCAAAATTATAGGAATACTAAAAAATTAGACTGTATTAAACCGGGCGAAAAAGTGCTTTATACTCAGCAACATATTGATGAATTTATTGCACGGTTCGATTCGAGAAACTTAAATAAAAATGCATAAAAATCTAGTGTTGCAAAAAAATATGTACTTTTGCAATTGAAATAGAATCAAAATTTCCGCATATAATATTGCTGTTAACCAGTATAAGGCGCGGACTCCTTATTAACTTTTTTGTGTGGGCTTTCCTAGGGCCTCGGACGTGGTTAAAGTGGAGTTTGCGCTTTTTTCATCGCATGGGGTTGGACCTCACACACCATCGCATGGGGTTGAACCTCGCATACACCATCGCATGGGGTTGAAACCCCACGCTCCCCAAAATCGGTCGTGGCTATGCCACTTGTTAACCATCTACACCCTCGCCTTCTCTTCAAGTAGCATAGCGATGGCCGATTGCTTTTGCGTTGGGCTTTAACCCAATGCATCTTTAGCAGTTTAGGGTTTTAACCCAATGCATATTAAGGGGTTGAAATTTATTCTAATGCAATAAAAAGGGTAAATAAGAAATAATTTATTCAATGATTAGTAAGGATGCCTAAGAATTAAGATTTTTTTGTACATTTGCAATTCAAACAAAACAAAAAATAATCTATAGAATAAAACATTTTTCAACATATTAATTAAATAGCATTCTGCTATTGTTCGCACGTCAGAAACCTAGTAAATTTCAAAAAAAGCGAATACAAGAATGGAGTAATAAGCAAGATGCTCGCGCCTTAGGCGTGGGCTTCTGACTTATCATTCTTGTATGGGCTTTACTAGGGCCTCTGACGTGGGTAAGACAAAGTTCACGCTTTTTGCATCTATAAAGCGGAACTTTAAAACTTATCTGACCAATGGCAGCCGCTCGGCAAGCCAATGACAATTATATACCAAAAAGAAGATTTCCTTTACACCTTATTTCCTGAACTTGCCAATGGCAATGACGAACTTATAATCAGCACACTTACTGACTATTACAGCTTTGGGGCATATAAACCTACTGTAGTAATATCAGGTGATGTTATTCGTATAGAAATTGATACCGTAAGCATTCAGAAACACGAAGCCGATTACCGACGAGTGGTGGCATTGTGCGAAAAAGGAAATTATACCACTGCCAAACCCATCCTCACGAAACTTATTGAACAAAATCCCACCAATTCGGAGTATTACCGCATCATGGGACAAATACTTTCCGACGAAGGCAATCAGGAAGAGGCGATTAATTGTCTGATTGATGCCCTGCGCTGGGATGCAAATAATAACTGGGCACTCACCATGATGGGCAATATTTTTGCCAACTATAAAGCCGACCTGCCCACGGCAATGAAATACTACCAACGTGCCATACTGTTGCAACCCGAAGATTTTACTACCATTTACAATGTAGGTGCGTTGCATTTTAAGGAGGGCAATTTCACCGAAGCAAAAAACTACCTGTATCAATCGCTCAGTATCAACAACACTTACCCAAACTCGCATCATGTGCTGGCACTGATGGCAATGGCCGAAAACGATATTGCATCTGCTTTTTACAGTGCTACACAAAGTTTGCGCTACAACAAACGGCAGGATGAACTGTACCGCAAAACGCTATCGCTAATGGTGGACGCAGCGCAAAAACTGATTCAGACCGACACAGGAAGAACTACTTACCGGAACTTCCGTAAACAGTTGGAAACGGAATGTGGAAAAACCATCGACATAGTAAAAGATGCCACCATAGTAACTGCTGCCAAATGTGAGTTTGCCGAAGTGCACCATCGCGACCGTCATATTGTGCTCTTCAAGCCCGACTACAAAGCGGTGGAACACCTTATTATGCATGAACTTTGCCATTTACAATTGGCTACCGAAGCTCGTAAAGCCGGACTAAACAAACTGTTTACCTCCGATGCTACCAAAAGAACTGCTTTTTCCAACATTTTAGAACCAACCATACAACGATTGCGAAAAATGAGGGTGGACGAAACCGAAATCGGCAAGTTTATTAACGGACTGTTCGATGGCATTAACCTTCAAGCTTACAACGCACCCATCGATTTGTTTATCGAAGACATGCTATACAGTTCTTATCCCGAATTACGCCCCTACCAGTTTATTTCGCTCTATAGCCTTATCGAAGAATCGCTCAATGGCATTACCGACAAAGGCATAGTGGAAATTACACCCAAAGATATTTTCTCGAAAAGCAAAATTTACAACATGGTGAGTGCTATGCAATTCAGGGATTTGTTTGGCATTGACCTTACTGCTGAATTCGGAGCTACCAAATCGGAACAGCATCAGGCAAATGCATTTTACTCCGAATATACGGAATACAAATCCGACCGCCAACCGGCAGAGGAATACGAATTGGTACAACATTGGGCTGCCGATTTGGGACTTGATGGGCATTTCCGATTGGTGGACGAAAAAGAATTTTATGCCGAAAAGACAACTGAAAAATCGTTGTTCAACTTATTCGACAACATAAATATTGCTGCCGAAACTACAGACACCGATAGCAAAGAAAGCGATATGCGACGCTTCTTAGCTACACAAAAAGCCAACGGCACTAACTCCGACATAGTGATATTTATGGTGGAAGCACTCCACTATTTTGAAAAATTACCTGTGGAAACCATAAAAACCATAGCAGTAAAAATTGCGCTGCAAGGCGCACAAGGCTACGACCCACTGAAACAATATACGTCAGAAGCATTTCCCGGAAAAGTTTTCGGTGGCTACCAAATGCTGGCTTACTACTATGTAAGCTTTGCGCTGGCACTGCCCGAAGTGCTGATGGAACTGAACTTGCCTTACCACGAAGAATATTTGCTGGCAAGGGGAATGAAGAATGGGAAGAATTAATACTAAAAAACTATGAAAAACACCTTAATCGACAATACCATAGAAGCACTGAAAATGGATTCAGTGTTGAAAAGATGCATAGCTGACGTAAAATTTACTGAAATAATGATTGCTACCGGTTACTGGGATTTGCCCGGAATGGTAGTTGTTTACGATGAACTTAAAACATTTTTGGAACGAGAAAACACTGTTTTCCGGTTGATAATTGGTAAAGAGCCCATGATAAGGCATTATCAACAATCTGAACCATTAGAAAGAGATGATTTTCCAGGACAATACCTTAAAACTGACATTAATAAACTGGCACTTCAAGATAAATATCAAAAAGTAGTTGACTTATTACTTCTATACTGTAATGCTGAAAACGAAAATTCCAAATTCCAAATCAGAATATACGGTCAAGGCGCTGTAGAACAGTTTTTACATGCAAAATGCTATATTTTTAAAGGAATAGATGACGCCTGTGGCTTAATTGGTAGCTCCAATTTCACTCTGAAAGGATTAGATGATAATGCCGAATTAAATTATTTAGAAACTGACCCAACCCGAGTTGCTGCGACTCAAATTGCTGTGACAAATCAAAAAAGTCATTTAATATGGTTTAATGAAAAATGGGAACAAAGTGTACCTTGGAATCAAATCTTTTTGGAAGAAGTGCTGAAACCTTCGCCCATTGGGAAAAAAGCGATTGAAGAAAAAGAAACAGAAGATGAACAGACAAAAGAGCTGACACCCTACGAAATATATATCAAATTCCTTCAATGTCAGTGGGGCGATTTTATAGATGAGGAATGGAGCAATGTACTGGAAAGCATTTTGCCGGATAATATAAAAAAACTAAAGTATCAATTCTTCGCTGTAAATCAGGCATATTCTATTATGCATCGGCATCATGGAGTAATAATTGCGGATGTTGTTGGTTTGGGGAAAACTATGGTGGGTATCATGCTTCTGAAACGTTTCCTGACTGATGCAGATCCAGAAGGTCGCAACCGGAATATATTGATAGTAACTCCACCTGCCATCAAAAAATCATGGGAAGATACCATTACCCTCTTCGATAAAAAACAAGATGATAAGCTTGGCAATCATATTGAGTTTATTACTACGGGGAGCATTGGAAAACTGACAGAAACGTTTGAGAATTCGGAAGCAGATGATGGAGAAACTGAAACAGGAGATTTTGAAGGAAGTATTGATAACAGTAAAAACTATGGATTGATTTTGGTTGACGAAAGTCATAAATTCCGAAACAGTACTACCCACATGTATAAACAATTGGATGAACTGATTGGCAATACCTATCCTCAACCTTATGTCGTACTACTTTCAGCAACACCTCAAAACAATAGTCCGGAAGATTTAAAAAATCAAATTTATTTGTTTCAGCGGGAGCATAATAACACCACACTCGAAAAGATTGATGGACGAAAGTTGGAAACCTTTTTTGCAGACAAAAACCGAATCTTCAAAGAACATATTAAGAACCGATATTCAACCAATCAAGCATTGATTGAGATGTCACGTGATATTAGGGAACGGGTGCTTGATTCGTTGGTGGTTCGACGTACCAGAACTGACATACGGAAGTATTATGGGGATGATATGCAGAATTTGAAATTCCCTGAAATAAATGGTCCTAATGTGCTGAGATATGAGATGGATGAACAGTTGAGTAAATTGTTTTTTAAAACTATGAACATGATTGCCACTTTCGATACAGAAACAGGCAAACTCATAATTGATGAAAAGAATGGATTGGGATTTTACCGTTATCGTGCTATCGAATACCTTACGAATCCTGAGTTTAAGAGACGGTATGAGAAACACAATTTAACTGCAGAAGCAACATCCAAACGCTTAGCACGCATCATGCAAATTTTATTGGTAAAGCGGCTAGAAAGCAGTTTCAGTGCATTCAAGAGTTCACTTCATAACCTTCAACGCTATACCCAAAACATGATTGAGATGATTGAAAACAATCGTGTATTTGTGTGTCCGGATATTGATGTGAACGCCGAGTTAAATGCCGAATATCATCCTGAGCCATTGAAGAGAAAAACCTTAGAAGAATGTTACGCAAGTATTCAGCAGAAAATTGATAGTAAGGGTGGAAATAATTTTCGTTATGAAACCGCCGATTTAGATCCCGAATACCTAAAAAAACTGAAAGCCGATAAAAAACTGATTGATAAACTTTGTCTGGAGTGGGATGCTACCACCTACGACCCCAAACTCATCAAGTTCCTCGATGAGTTAGACCATACACTTTTTGGAGAAATTAATAATCCTCACGGATATGACCCTAAAAAATTAGTCATTTTTACCGAAGCCATTGATACTGTAAAAGAACTTAAACGACATATTGAAGGCAGAAAAGGGTATCGGGTATTGGCAATAACTGCCGAAAACCGCGATGCGATGAGTGAAAAGATCAAAGCCAACTTTGATGCCAATGCCGAAAATAAAAGCGATGATTTTGACATTATCATTTCAACCGAAGTATTGGCTGAAGGTGTAAACTTACACCGAAGCAATGTGATAGTAAATTACGATACGCCATGGAATTCTACCCGATTGATGCAACGCATCGGGCGTGTAAACCGTATCGGGTCAAAAGAAGATTTTGTGTATGTATTTAATTTCTTTCCCACCGCACAAAGCGATGCACAAATTGACCTTGTACATAAAGCACATACTAAACTGCAAGCATTCCACAGTCTGTTCGGTGAGGATAATCGTGTGTACAGCGACAATGAAGAAGTAGAATCGTACGGACAAGACCCTATAAGCTTACAACATTTGGTGGATGGTGAAGAATCGCCGCTCGAAAAATACATTGCCGAACTGAAACAATTCAAACTAAGTTATCCCGATGACTATGAAAGAATTGCCCAATTTAACGAGCATTTATTTGTCGGGAATCCTAACCGTGGCTTTGAATCTGTTTTTCTGGTTCGTGGTCAGAGCAATAACGGTTTGTGTATCTCAGTGAATAACGAGGGAATACCCAACGATATACCCGTGATAGAAATGGCAGAAAAAATACGCTGTACACCCGATGCAGTTTCTGCCCCATTACCTGATAACTGGGAAGCTATCCAACAAAAAGCCATAGACGAGTTCAACAATTTCTTCAACAAAATGCGTACTGGGAAGGAACAAAAGAAAGTAACAAAAGAAGCATTGGATATTGTTCATAAAAAGCTACTACAACACTATAGTTTCAAACCCGAAATAAAGGAGTTATTGAATAAAGCCGATAAACTTATCCGAAAAGGTGATGTGCATTTATCCAACAAAATCATAAAGTTTTATGCTTTGGTTGTCAGTCCTCAACAAAGCCTTTTTGAAATGAACTTGTCCGATTTGGAAGCAATTCTGGAAAAAGAAATGGAAGGAGTAAGAAAACGAGTAAACAGTGAATTGAACGGAAAACCGGTAATTACATTAGGAGTAGGAAATAACAATCAAACTCTCTAAAAACCATTGCATTGGGTTTAACCTTTACCAAAAGATTGCATAGGTTTAAACCCTAAAACCATTGCAAAGGGTTTAAACCCTACGCAACAGAAATCGGTCGTCGCTACGCGACTTATCAAACCGAACAGTGTACAAGTGGCATCGCCACGACCGATTTACCGAGCGTGTGAATTTATTCACATGCGATAAAAAAAAATAACACAACAATATGGAAGATTTCAGAAATTTTTTTGAGCAAGATTATCAAGGTGTAAAAGCGTTTGTAGAAAAAATAATCTCACCTGTTTTCGGGAATTTATTTGTGGAAGCCACAGAAGATATTCTACAATCCAATCCAAATAACAAACCGGCAGCCGATAGAGCCAATATATTGTCAGTTAAGCGTTTTGGAGCGTGCGATGAGTTAGATGTTCCTTTGTATTTTTTCGATATTACCTTGTCCGAAACCGTTCGCTTAGCTTATTCACGAGTAAATATTCAAGCTTTGGTGCGACAGCTTATGGAAACGTATTCTGCGGCACTGATTGTATTCCATTATCCAGATAATAAAGGCGATTGGCGCGTTTCGTATGTATCAAAAGGCAGCAATGCCACCGATGCTACTTCGGCAAAACGCTATACCTACCTGATGGGTGAAAACCGAAAATGCCACACAGCAGCTGATCGTTTTTCGTATTTGAGTACCAAAGAAAAAACGGTAACAAATATCACAGATGCATTTTCGGTGGAGAAACTAAGCGATGAATTTTTCGAAAGATATAGGAATGTTTATGCTGACTTTGTACAGTTTATAACCGGTAAACGATACGAAAAGGAAAAAGGCAAATGGGTTGAAAATACAATTCACGAACCTAATGAGCAACTACATAGTTCATTTTCTGGAATCGAAAAAGATGTTCGTGATTATGTGAAAAAAATGATGGGAAGACTTGTTTTTCTGCAATTTCTCCAAAAAAAAGGTTGGTTAGGTGTACCAATAGAAAAGAATTGGGGGGAAGGTGATCAACATTTCTTGCAAAACCTTTTTAAAAACAGTGACCAACAAGAAGATTTCCTTGATTTAGTTTTGGAACCTCTACTTTTTCAATCACTAAATAATGGTGAACGCTCGAACGAATTAGCAGATTCAAGATTAGGTGAAAATATCAAAATACCATACCTGAATGGAGGGTTATTCGAGAGTGATGATTTAGATAAGAAAAGAGTTATTTTTCCAGCATATCTATTTTCAGAATTATTTCAATTCTTTAGCGAATATAATTTCACTATTGACGAAAATGACCCGAATGATGCTGAAGTTGGGGTTGACCCTGAAATGCTTGGACGCATATTTGAAAATTTGCTGGAAGATAATAAAGATAAAGGTGCTTTCTATACTCCCAAAGAAATTGTGCAGTATATGTGTCGTGAATCATTAATTGCCTACTTGACAGTTGATAACGAAGATATGACAGTGCTTATTAAAGATCTCGTACTGTTCCAAAAAACAGATAATCTTACTGAAAAACAAAAGAAAGTACTTCTCAAAAAACTGAAAGAAGTTAAAGTTTGTGATCCTGCCATTGGTTCGGGTGCATTTCCAATGGGTATGTTGAATGAAATATACAATTGCTGTATAACACTTGAAGGCAAAATAGAAAGGGCTGTTGAAATCAAAAAACACATAATTCAACAAAGTATTTATGGAGTGGATATCGAAAAAGGAGCTGTAGATATAGCACGTTTGCGATTCTGGTTGGCATTAGTTGTAGACGAAGAGCAACCTCAGCCGTTACCGAATCTTGATTATAAAATCATGCAGGGGGATAGTTTATTGGAAAGTTTTGACGGGTTGAATTTAAGTAATATTACACTTAAACATAACAAAGAAACGCTAAAGGATTTGTTTGGTAATATTGTTAATCCACAGATGACATTATCCTGGACAGAAAATGAGGAAAATCAAGATGACATATTAATTTCCATGAGAGATTATTTCAGAACAAATGACCATAATAAAAAAGAAGAGCTAAGAAAAAGAATTGATAATCAAGTTATTGGATATATAATTTCTTTTTGTTCTGGTAATAAAAATATTGCTGAGAAAGTTAAAAGCATTAATTCTGATAAAAAACCTTTCTTCCTATGGCACTTATATTTTGCAGATGTATTTAATTCATCTAAAAAAGGATTTGATATTATTATAGGTAATCCGCCTTATGTGGAAGCAAAAAAACTAAAATCAATTGCAAGTCAATTAAAATCGTATAAAGTTTATACTGGAACTGCCGATTTAAGTTCATATTTTTTTGAGAAAGGGCTTAGCTTGTGTGCCGAAAAAGGATATTTATGTTTTATAAGTACAAACAAGTTTTTCAATACCGGATATGGCAAACCATTACGGGAATTTATTCTGAAAAACCAAATTGATCAAATGATTAATTTTGAGCAAGTAGAAGTTTTCGATAAAGTATTGGTGTCGAGCGTGATATGCGGAATTTCAAAAAAAGAACCTAAAAAATCGAATAAATTTATTTATAAAAAATTCTACAAACTTAAACATAAGGAGTTTAAGCAAAAGTTTTTAGAAGGAATTGAACATCCGACTTTGTATAAACAGTCTAATTTAGATGCTAATGAATGGTCTTTTTCAGATAATACTGGATTAGCTCTAAAATCAAAAATTGAATCCAAAGCACAGATTTTAGAAAACATTGAAGGCATTTCGGTTTTTAGAGGCATAACAACTGGATTTAATCCAGCATTTATAATAGATGAAAAACAAAAATCGGAATTTGAACAAAATGATACTAACTACCAATTAATAATAAAAACTTTATTGCAAGGTAGAAATGTTAGAAAATGGACATATATTAAAAGTAAAGAAAATCTTCTATTCATTCCATGGCATTTCCCTTTACATAATGATAAAAAAATAACTGGTAATTCTGCTTTAGCTGAGTTTGAATTAAATAAAAGATACCCATATCTATTTAATCATTTAAAAAACTTTGAAGAAAAACTCTGTCAAAGAAATGTTGAAGAAACGGGTATAAGGTATGAATGGTATGCCTTGCAAAGATGTGCAGCATCATATTTCGAAGAGTTTGAAGTTAAAGAAAAAGTAATTTGGGGTTTAACAGCTGATAAATGGGCTTTCGCCTATGATTCAGAGCAACATTATTTGCCAAGTAATGGATATATTTTAACTTCAAAACTAATTCCTATCAAATATTTACTTGCATTACTTAACAGTAATCTGCTAAAGTATTATTTTGGATTTATTGGTATTATGACTGCTGGTGGAGCATACACTCTTAAACATGCTACAATTTTACAATTGCCTATTAAAATAGCCAAAAATCAGGAGAAGTTTATTGAGATTGTAGATGAAATCCTGTTGTTGAAAAATAAAAACATTGAAAACAATACCTATAAAGAAGAATTAAAAATAGATGCATATGTATATAAGCTCTATGAACTTAGCTTCGTCGAAGTAAATATAATAGATTCTAATTTTGGTTTAAGTGAAGACGATTATAACTCGATAAAAATCGAATAACATAACATTACCATGACCAACCTCGAAAAACTCTATCAATCTATTGCCAATTTTAAGGAATTAGGGCTGGCACTCAATGATGAAATGCTCCAAAAAGCAGATTTATTGGAAGAAGACTTAATAAAAAATGAAGTTATTCCACGTCTAACAGGCAGTATCGAACCCATTATCACCCAGATACAACGCCCCATTGTGTTGGTGGTAGATTATGTGCCCGGCGAAGCACTCAGTGTACGCCTTACCCGCAAGCGCGTCATCACCGAAGAAGGCGAAACCAAACAATATTCGCTTGCTCCATTACCTAATAAAGAGCGCACAAAAAAGACGGATAAAACCATTACTTCATCGCCCAAATCGGCATGGACTGGTCTGGTGGTTACATTCCCCAATGGCAAAGTTATCAATAATCGATATGCTTATGAAACACTTATTGAAGTAGTTGAAACAGTGGGAATTCAGAAAGTTGCAGCCTTAGGTTTAAAACATGTTGGTTTGGATTTTATCACCAAAACCAAAGATGATTTCTACAACCAGCACGAACTTCCGGGCGGTTATCTTATTCTCACGCATTCCTCCACCGATAAAAAGAAAAGACAGCTGGAAGAAATCTCTCAGAAATTGGGGTTGGGTTTGAAGGTGGAGGTGGTGTAGATAGGATTGGCTTAAAACCAAAACATTGCATAGGGTTGAAACCCTACACAACATAAATCGGTCGTGGCGCTGCCACTTGCTAACTTACCCTAATTCTCCTATTTGTCTAAGCTTAAAAGCTCAAGCAGCATAAATCGGTCGTGGCTACGCCACTTATTAACCAACCTTCAGCCTCTTTGTTTTCAAGTCGCATCGCGACGACCGATATTGGGAGCGTGGGGTTTTAACCCCATGCGACAGGTGTCATGCGATGATGGCGATATAAGTTTTGTTGCATTATATGTTAAACTTTCTATTCCTAATATATAAACTTCCTTAATGAAAAAAGGCGGCGTTACGCAAACTGATGCAAACCAACGCAAACGGACGCAAAATATACATAATATGCTGTATTACTGAATTATACGTTGTTTTGAAGACTTGTGTATGCAAAATTACCGCTGTACATTTGCACTGTGAATACCACTAAAATAGCGATTTTGCTAATAGGTTACAGTGTTCACACCAAAGCTTATGGCTACAAGCCAAAACCCCCTTTCAGGCCAAATGTCCGGTACAGTGGCCAATTTTGTTACTTCCACACGGAATGGACAAAACGAGATCCGGAGTAAAGCGTTCAATCCAAAGGACGCAAACACTCCTGCACAACAATTGCAGCGAGCTTGTTTTAAAATAGTCGTGGAAGAGTATCAATCCTTTGGTGGTATAACCGATGAGGGTTTTCCCGAAAAGGGACCGAATCAGACGGGTTACAACCTTTTTGTGGCGGCTAATTTGCCCAACGCCATAGACAAAAGTGGGGCAGAACCTGTAATTAATTACAGTAAGTTGTTGGTTGCCAACGGGTCGTTGCCACAAGTTGTGGTGTCCGATGCTAAAATAGTGACAGAAGGTATCAGCATTAGTTATCAAACCAATGTAAAGGTGCTGAAAATAAATGCCAACGATGAAGTACTAGTGGTAGCCAAAACACATATTGGTGAATTGTTACTCGAAAAGAAGGTACGGGGCGAAGAAAAAACCGGAACTATCGTAATTGATATTCCGGGAGTAAAAGCCTCCGATATCAAATGCTGTTATTTGTTTGTTCGTAATGTCGATGGCAGCAAAGCTTCGCGGTCAAACTATATTGAATTTTTATAATAACAAAGTAACCGTTTAGTTAACTCAAAAAACCATTGTAAGATCAAACTTACATTGGTTTTTTTATTGGTGTAAATTGTTTTAAATCTATTCATTTTGAATACTTTAATGATATTTGTGAAAAAATATTTAAGTGATACATAGCTATATAAATATTTTTTGTTGTAGACTTTCTGTTATTATCGAGATTTTCTACACTTTCAAATGAACATCAAATGCGACAAAAGTGTTTTGTAATATAAAATTTAATTCCT
>JBMOHG010000051.1:0-13014 GCA_049317965.1 Paludibacter sp. | reverse complement strand
TTTACCAAATCAGTTATTAGTTCTCCGGTTTTATCATCCCCTGTGCAACCATAAAAGCGAGTTTCAAATTCATTCTGAGGCAATATTTGAGCTGCATGAATAAGCGATACCAATGCCGGACCACCAATATTAAAGTTATCGAAAGTGTTTTCGCCAATAATATCCTTTAGTATTTCAGAATATGGTTTGTTTGCAAACTTCTGAAGTTCTTCTGTAAACACCAGTTTTCCGGGACTTAGTCCTCCGTCCACTGAATTTACAGAAATATATTTTGAAAATCCAGAGCTTTTAAAATCAACTTTTGTATATAAAAAATCTGCCAATGCACACCCTACTCCGGCAATTCTTATCATATCATTACTCATAAACTAAAAGAATTTATCATAATCGGAAGCAAGTAAATATGCAGGTAATTCATCTTCCACTATCTCTGGAAAACGTCCTACTTTTTCGAAAAAGCAATTGTCATGTGCATCATCGTTTACAGCACTCACCTCACCTACAAACACTTTGCCTTTACCGGGTTCACCATAAAAACGATGGTACAAACCCTGAGTTAAGCAAATACTTTCGCCGGGTGTGAGAATCACTTTTCCACCGGGTTCAACTATGCGCTCTATACCATCCACTTTTACGATTACCGGTTCGTTTGTAAACTCATTATTACTATCTGAATTGTATAATTCGAGCACTAAATTACCGCCACCACGATTGATAATATCTTCCATCTTGTTCCAATGAAAATGCATTGGTGTTTCCTGCATTTCTTCAACTATCATGGCTTTTTCGGCATACGGTTTTTTGTCATTTCTCAGATTTCCATTGCGGATAGTAAAAAGAATCAGCCCGCGCTTATGAAAATCTTCACTGCCAAAATCAGTCAGATCCCAGCCCAGCATGTTGTTTCTTATTTCGGCACATTCTTCTGTTTTGCCTTTCCAGTCTTCCGCTTTCCAATAAGCCCAAAGTGGTAATTTAAAATTCATTTTATCGAAAAACTCTAACGATTCGTTAATAAGTTGATTAATTTCACTGCGTTTCATTTGTATTTATTTGTGGTTTTTATAGTATTTTGCTACAAGGTTTCTTAAATCATTTTTCAATTAGTCAATACGCTTTGAATTTTATTTATAAATAGAAAAGACTCTGGTCATTTTAATCCATCCGAGTTTATGATCTGGCAATGCTTGAATATAATTTGACATTAACTGTCCCCATTCTTCCTGACGATCATATTCACCAACTTTATTCCATATTGTTTCAAAATCCAGTTCTTCCGCAAATTCACAAATCATAAACAATCGATTATCAATGTTGTAAATATCCATCAATTGAATACCTACTTTTTGAATACCCTCTCCAATCTCTGACCAAAAAGCCTCCTTGCTATGATAGTGTTTGTATTGCGCTATTAACTCCGGATTTTCTTTTAAATCTAAAGTTAAACAAACCCTGTTTGTTGGGAATGGAAAATTTTCCACTTTATATTCTTTCTTTTGCATATTCATTAACGACTATTATTTTACTGATAAAATGGATTCTCCATAATAACTACCATAAGAAATTAATACGAAAGACATGACCAGTACAAACAACGAAACTATTAATAATCTGTACGTTGACTTTGAAACCTGCCCCCATTCTTTCATTAAAATCCCTACAACATAACTAAAGAAAATCAGCATTGACATGTGTAAAACCCAACTTACAAACTGATAATTTCCCATAAATACATGAGCTAATCCATAGAAGAAGAATTGACCACACCAAAGAATTCCTGCCAAAGCTGACCAAATAAAATTTTTGAATCGAAGATTAAAGGAGATACCACTTGATGAAGTAAACTCTTTCAGGGTTTTATCTTTAGTTCCTAATACAATAAACCAAATCATATTTACTAAAAAACAACCTGATGTCGACACAATTAACTTAGCGTTACCTTGAAAATATCCGACTCCCTGAGCTGCAGCAATATCAGAAATAGGTTGACCCAATTCCAGAGATACATTGAAGAATGCAGATAAAACACCGGCAGCTAAGCCCAGCAAAAGACCTTTAGTCATATTGAAAGAAAAAAGATTGCCTTTTTTTTGAAGTTCATTCTCTTTTTTAAAACCTACCCTCCCGCACATTACTATACCAATGATAGAAAGCGACATACCCGAAATTACGATATAACTTCCGGGACGTGTAAAGTATTCAACTAAAGTACCTTTCATGATTAGTGGCACTAATGTTCCTAAAATTGCAGATATGCCGATACTTATGGTATATGTTAGCGAATAACCGATATGCTTGATTGCAAAACCGAAAGACATTCCTCCAAATCCATATATTACACCAAATAGAAAAGCTCCCCAAAAAGCCTCATGAGGTGCATGAAGTAAAATTTGGAAAAAGTTGGGTACAGTTATTAGCCCTATGACAATTGGCATAAGAAACCATGCAAAAAATGATTGTGTCAACCAAAAAGTACCCCACGACCATTTTTTCAACTGAGTTGACGGTGTATAACAAGTTGCTGATGACACACCACCAATGGCATGGAAAAAAGTACCTAAAATTGTGTTTGTTGCATTCATAAGCTATATTGAGTTACTCTTTTATTGCTTTAAAAATTGCTTCAACATTCTCAGGTCGTATGTCAGGCAAAATTGCTTCGTGGCTTGGCGAAATGATTAAACCTGTAGGAAATAATTCTTTTAATTCATGTGTTTTTTTTGTAACTTCATCGGGTGTTCCATTAACCAACAGATATTGAGCATCAACACCACCAAAAAAGGAACCTCTGTCTCCAAAATCTTTCTTTAATTTTTGAGGTTCCATATCGGTTGCCAGGGCTTGTATAGGATGAATTACATCAATTCCTAAATCAAATAAATCGCCAATTATTGGATAAATTGAACCACATGAATGGTGCACGACTACTAATCCATAACTTTTAGCCTGTTCCACTAATTTTTTAGTTCCCGGAAAAACATAGCGTCGTAGATCATCTGGCGAAACCATTAATCCACATTGACTTCCAAAGTCATTGCCAATTAATACGGCATCTAAATAACCTTTCGTAGCTTCATAAAAAATGCGGTTAGCCTCAAGATAAAATTCAGTTATTCTGTCAATAACCGCTTGAAACATATCGGGTTCAGCCATCATCATCATCAAGGCATCTTCCATCCCAAATGCTGCACATGCATCTTGAAAATGGGCTGACCACATAATTCCCATTCGTGCATAATCAGGAGAAACAGCTTTCACTCTGCGTAATGATTCTTCTACGTCGATATAAAGTGTAGGGTTTGGCCAATCGAAAGATTCGACTGCAGAAGGATCGGTTATTCCTTCAAAAAAACCGGGAGATGTAAGAGTTCTTTCATCCGGAGTATCTGCATGTGCTTGCTTTGCAAAATTAAATGCACAAGCTATGTGATTAGAAGGCGGAAAATTGTATGGTACTTCAATAGGATAAATGTCATCATCTAATTTAATCTTAAGTTCATGCTCTGAGTTCACATTAAAGTACGTATATAAATTATCAAGTGCAGAGGGAACTGGTAAACCCAACCATGAAGCTGGTCTATCAACAGATTGGCGGTTTACGGTAGCAAAAAAACGTTCGCGGTGTGTCATATTATTAGATTAAGTTTGCTAATTTGAATGCCATAAGGTGGCAATTTTTCTTTCATTATTAGTTTTTGGACTTTTCTGCAAATGCCGATTTAATCCAAAATACAAATTATTCAAAGTGTTGATATATAGATTATCGGCTGCAATTTGAGAGTTCAATGGCAACTTTACTAAACCATTTGATTCCTTCAATTTTTGTCTTTCATAAATGGCCTGAAGATTTTCCATAATTAACTGAGAAAGTTTATACTCATACGTATCCTGAAATCCTTTTTTCCGAAGAACATTGTAAAATTTATTTACTTTTTTAAAATCTGAAATTGGAATAATTCGACAGATATCTTTATCCGATTTTGTATAAATTGTGTAAGGATTCCAAAACTTATTGTCAACCGGAATAATGAAACTGAATTCATTTACTTTATATTTCTTTTCTGCATTTGCATTACCCAATCCGAAAGAAATGTGAATTTCTTTGTATTTTGAGTCAGGTTTTAGAAACAATGCAGTTGGAGAGAATTCTTTGATCCGCTTACCATTGATACGTACCGAAGTTATTTCACCTGAACCCACAGTGGAAATAAATATTTTTTTATTACCATAGTATATTGGAAACTTTTGTTCTAATCTATTGATTTTAGGTGGTATATGTGGATATATAATTATGCCGTCAGCCTTGTATTCATACTCAAAAAGTCCTCTTAAAAATCCACCCGGGGCTCCCCACGAATCATACACAGCGTTAATGGGCAACCAATCCTGTTGAATTTTATTTCCAAAATCTTCCAAACCATTATCTAATCTGAAAATTGGTGCTAAACTCAGAATGCGTTTAAAACTTGCTTTGGCATCTTCGTATGCACCCACACGGTAATAACCCATCAACATTCTTGCTTCTGTGGTTGTCCAATGTCCTCCATTAACCCATTTTCCATACTTGAATAAGCCATCCTGCTCATACATATCGTCATAAGCCGGATAATTGAGAATGGTTAAAGTATAAGGTCGTAGTTCGGGAATGGATTTTATTTTATTGTAAATTTTCATAGCCTGTTCATCATCAACAACCCGAAAGGCCATGGCATCATGATTTGGCACCATTTCAAAATATCCATGTTTTTTTGTACCATAAAGCCCATGTTTTGTACCATTTTTATCCAACGATCGAATAAAATATCCTTCATCTGTGATAAAATGCTTTAGCCCTTCTTTTACTTTTTCCTTTCTCTGTGCATACTGTTCTACTTTCTTGAAATTTCCAACAAATTTTTCCAACTCAATCAGCCGATTTAAAGCAGCAATATAATTGACTGATATTTCCGCCAGATAAGCTGGTTCGTAAGTGCCATCCTCTAATAATTTACCTGACCCTGCATAACTTGGAGCTAATAGATTGGCAGCGGTTCCCATTAAAAAAATGTTTGTTACTGTATCTCGTCGCAAATCGATAAAGTCTGCACTTTGTTCTAATAATGGCAGGTATTTATTTATCAAATCCCTATTTCTGTTTATCAGCAATAATTCGGACTGAAGAATAATACCGGCAGTAGTCATTCCATACGCCCAATCGTGAATATGATGTTTAGCATCTCCCTGCCTATATACAGTACCTTCTGGTATAGCTGCATCGCACAAACATCCAACAGGGCCAACATATCCAAAAAGATCTTTTCGAACACCATTACCAATGTGCTTAAACCACAAATCCTGCGAGTTAAGTATAAAAGTCTGGTATGCTTTATCCATAAATGGAAGCAAAGTATAGGTAGGACCAAATGAGTTTTGTATCCACCACATATCCCATTTTGGGAGACCTTCGGTAAAACCATCGTAGCGCGGATAGTATAACATACTTAAATTCTCCAATTCAGCATCCGGGCGAAGCATGCGATATGCCTTATCCAACAATTGAATATAGGTGGTATCACCTGAACCTGAGAAATACTTTCCTTCGAAAATTGGTTGAGCCGAGCTACTAACAACCAGGAATATTAAATATAAAATCAATAAATTCTTTTTCATTATTTACTCTTTTTGTCATAATAGATAATACCTTCTTTATCCCATATTTTTGTGAGCGTATCCAAAGAACGACTAAACCTGTTGAAATTCTTTTTGTCGATGTTTGTCCAACCAAGCTCAGCAAATGCAGCAATTCGGGGGAAAACATAATAATAAACATCCGATACTCTTGGAGTAACTTCACCCCAAATGGCACATTCGACACCTAATACATGTTTTGTCAAATTCGCATCAATTCCTTCAGGCACAAGAGATAGATTATACACTTTTTCAACCGAAGCTGATTCATAACTTGAATTCAAGTAGTAATGACTGTGTGAATTTACCAAGTCATATCCCCTTCTTAACGCTTCGTTGTAAAGGGCAGGATCGCCTTTCCAAAATTGAATTATTGTATTTTGTGCAAGCTTCTGGGTTGTATTTTCACCTTCCTGATAATCATTTACAGCTTTGCCCATTACTTCATTCCAACCCATCATTCTGCATCCTTTGGCCTCAATCATTTTTGATATTCTATTGATAAAGTAGGTCTGAACATCAGCATAGTTTTTTAAACCTTCAGTTTTCATTAATGCCGTAATACCATTATTACTGCGCCATGCATCGTATCTGACCTCATCTCCACCAATATGTATGATTTTAGCAGGAAATAGTGCCGTAATTTCCGTTAATACATCTTCTATAAATTGATATACTTTTGGATTCGATACATCAAGGATATCATATTTTACCCCAAATGTACAAGGTACTTTAATTTTACGATTATAAGCTCCCAGCCACGGATATGCAGCCACTGCCGAAGAAATATGCCCCGGCATATCAATTTCAGGAATAACTGTAATATGTCTTTTAGTAGCGTAAGCAACTATTTCCTTAATATCTGACTGAGAATAAAAACCACCATTCACGGTACTTTGATAAACCAGCGAATCACCCCAGCCAATATAAGTTGAATCGCGCCAGGCACCTATTTTGGTAAGTAGGGGATATTTTTTAATCTCTATTCGCCAGCCCTGATCATCGGTCAAATGCCAGTGAAATACATTCATTTTCAATAGAGCCATTTGGTCTAACATCTTTTTCACCAATTCTTTTCCCTGAAAATTACGACCCTCATCGAGCAGGAAGCCACGCCACAGGTAAGCGGGTTTGTCATCTATACGACAAGCTTTGATTTTGTATCCACCGCCTACTGTTTGTTGCATCATTTGCCGGATGGTTTGCAATACCCAAAAACAACCAGTGCTTGTAGAAGCTTCTACAACAATTTTGTCGGGAGCTACCCTTAATTTGTATGATTCTTTCTCCAATTGCTTGTTTTGTATAAATACAAGTTTCGCATTCGATGCAGTTGTTATCTTTATTCCATAAGTTTTTGAAAAAGTACTTGATATTATATTAAGTTCAGATGTGAAAGCCTTATCCAGATTGATGGTTAAGGAATTACAAAATTGAAATTCTCCCTTTTCCTCTTCCAGTACATTCGGAAATGGAATCACTGAAATCTTATCTTGTGCAAACAATGACAAGGCAAAAAATTGAATCAGTAGTACGAGTGTTTTTTTCATTTTAATGGTATTGTTATTTTTTAATAAGGAATACATTGGCATCGTTTGCTTTTATACTATAATTTTCATTTCGGGGTTCATCTCCATAAAATGCCTTCATATATTTCCAGTCTTTTTTCAAACCAAGAGTTGTGGTAATATCTTTATCACTATTATTCACTATTACAACAACTGCTTCTTTTTCATTTATATAATGTTCAGTACAACTCAATTGAGGATTGTTTTTTTGAACTAATTTTGAAGCAATTATCTCTTCTGCTATTTCTTTGTAAATCTTCCAGTAGGGAGATGATTCAGACGAAAATGAATTGGGTGTTTTTATTAAATTACTTTCTAAAGGCACAGTCAGAAAATATATTTTCCCGGCTCCATAATTATTAACCAGAAAAGCAGGATTTCCATCCTCTTCTTTTGCTATAGCTGTAGCGCCATCAAGTGAAATATTATATTTACGCGATGACCAGAAAGTGTACGAAAATTTTTCCTGTCCTTCGTGCTTTATTACCGTTCCGCCAAGTCGTGTCTGGCTTGTGTTAATTATAAATCCGGCTTCTTTCAGAAATGGTGATAAGAATCCACCTTCTGTGGAAATATAGAGCGTAGCGCCTTTTTTTACTTTTTCCAATAAATTTAACCAATCGTGACGCGATAATACATTACTACCACCAATACAAGGAAGTAGATATAACTTCGCCTCTTTCAGCGGTTGTGCTGCGTGTTGAAATTCCAATTCCAGTCCTGCTTGTTTGGCAAGAATATTAGCTCCAAAAGCGTTTGCCCACTGATCACTTCCTTCGGAAAGAATACAAACTGCATCTGTTTTTAGTACCGGTAATGTTGGATAGGGGAATTTCCGTAAAAAGCTCGTGAATCCGACCAGTTCATCAGCTACTTTTTTGGATGATCTATCTACCCTGAAAAGTCCTAAATCTCTTTCGTATGCATCCCAGTCGTAAGGCGGATGTGATAGGTTACCCTGATCATACGCACACCACCACATAACTCCCCGGCAATCATTTGCCCATAAATTAAATGCAATTGATCTGAAAAATTTTGAAGTAGCCAACTCACCGGCCTCCATTGGTCCCAAAATCCCTGTTTCTTCCACGATACAGGTTTTCTTTGAGACATCGGCATACAATCTGGTTTCGGAAACCGAATGCATAATGGCACGAATAGAGGTTGCTTCATCGTGATTTGCATAAGGAGTAAATATTGGATAAGGATGAGTGGTTAAAATGTCGGTTAATTCACCTTGGTCACTAATTCTCCACAAGGCACTATTTGATGCCGAAAGACCATGCATACCGGAAATAACTAAGCGTGTATTGTCATTTGCTTTTATTGCATTTGAGATGGAGGCAGTCCACAAATAAGCCTGTTGATAAGTTTCTACATTGCCCATTTGATTGCACTCATTACCTAAATCCCAAGCCAAAATAGCTGAGTGGTCTTTCATTGTGTTGACAAAAGATTTAATAAATTTCATTTGCCACATTAAAGAAATTGGATCAGTCATCGGATTTTTTCCTTCCAGCGCAGGTGGTACAAAGAGTCGTCCACTCATCCAACCGGTTACTAATCCTACCACTAATTTCAGGTCATGTTTTTTTGCCAAATCTGCCATCTTTCTAAAACGTGACATCATGATGCTATCAACGCCCATTGCACCTAATCCTTCTCCTGGCAAATCACTGTCTTTAAAACGAACTTCTTTTACATTATTCCTGGCTGTATAATAATTGTAGATTGGCTGAAAATCAGACCATATTGGAAAAACCCTGAGAACTTTTACTCCTGCTTTTGATAATTGTTCAAAATCTTTATCAACTGTACTTTCAGACCAATTGCTCCACATATTTGTACCTGCATGCGATGCCCAATAGTTGGCACCAACAAAAAAACTTCCCGGTTTATTTATCGTAACTTCATTGGAAGCAAATAAGCCAAATGTTATTGCAAAAAGTAATAATGATAGTTTTATTCTTTTCATTTTTTATTTCTGAGTGATATTTTTTTTTAATCCAGTCTGGCATTATTTTACTGTAAAGAATGATTTGAGCACAATATCTTCGCTTGATTTTCCTATCATTACTTCAAATTTGCCGGGTTCTACAACATGATTCATTTTGGAATCCCAAATAGCGAGCTCACTTACAGGCACTTCGAAATGCACGGTCTTAGACTCTCCTGCTTGTAACAAAATTTTTTCAAAGCCTTTTAGTTGTTTCACCGGCACTGTTACTGAGGCATATTCATCATGGATATAAAGTTGTACAATTTCTTTACCTTCTCTTTTTCCGGTATTTTTTACAGTAACTTCCAATTCTAATTTACCCGTTTTGGTAAGCTCTGTGTTTTTTAATATCAAATTACCATATTCAAAAGTGGTGTAGCTTAAACCATATCCAAATGGGAATAAAGCCTCGGGTGAATAATCTACATAATCTCTACCCGGCTTTTCTGGGGTTCCGGGTTTTTTATAGTATCCTCTCGATACTGGTAAATAATTGTATTGGGTATAAATGTGACCTGAAGTCTGAGGCCAATCCATGGTTAGTTTACCCGACGGATTTACTTTCCCAAAAAGAATATTTGCTATTGCATTGCCACCTTCTTCGCCCGGATACCAGGCTTCCAGAATAGCATTCATATTTTCTTTTAACCAGGGTATGGTATATGGACGTCCGTTAACGAGTACTAATACAATTGGTTTTCCCGTTTTTTTTATTTCTCTGATAAGATCTTCCTGCACACCTTCGAGCGAAAGGACTGGTCGGTCATAACCTTCGCCACAAGTTGGCAGAAATTTAGTTCCCACACCTGAAGTGATTCCGCCAATACCACCCGAAATGCTACTTGCACTACCGCAAACCATTACAACTACATCTGATTTTTTTGCTGCTTTTATAGCTTCCCTGAATCCGTCTTTCGATAGGCTGTTGATGCCACATCCTTCAGCATAGTTGACTTTTATATTGCTGCCTACATATTTCTGAATGCCCTGTAATGTGGTAATTCCATATTTATTCTCGTGCGAATAGCTATAATCTCCAAACTGTACATTGGCTGCATTGGGCCCTATCACAGCCAATGATTTTATTTTACTTAGGTCTAAAGGCAGTATGTTTTTGTTTGTAAGTAAAACACATCCTTCTTCAGCTACCTCTTTTGCCAAATCTATATGTTTCTTACAATGAATAACTTCCGGCACCTTGGTTATATCAATATCTCTTTCTCCATCGAACAAACCTGCCCTGAATTTAATCCTCAAAACGTCTGAAACTGCTGAGTTTATATACGATTCGTCTAATTCACCTGATAAAACTGCTTCTTTCAGATATGCAAATGAACTTACACCCGGGGCGTTTACATTTACACCGGCTTTTACAGCCAAAATTGCAGCATCTTTATAAGTTTGAGCTACTTTTTGTGGCTCATGTAACATCTCTACTGCTCCCCAATCAGCATATACATAGCCATCAAATCCCATCTCCTTTCGCAAAATATCTCTAAGTAAAAAGGTTGACGCATGGCAAGGAATATTATTTACTGCATTATACGATGGCATTACTGACCATACCCCGAGTGAATCAATTATTCGTTTATAAGGGTATAAATGCATATCTCTTAACTCTCTCTCACCCAGGGAAGCTGGTCCAAGATTAATTCCATTGACCGGCTTACTATAAGCAGTAAGATGTTTGATAGTGGAAAATACTTTATCAGGTTGGAGTTTGCCATTTCGAATATTGCCCTGCAAACCACCAATATAAGCCAAACCCATTTCAGCAACTAAAAACGGATCCTGACTAAAGCACTCTTCAACTCTACCCCAACGTGGATCTACTGCACAATCAATACCAGGTCCAAGAAAATGGGTTCCACCTACAACCGATAATTCTTTGGCTAAAGCACTTGCCATATCTTTTATCAACCCACGGTTCCAGGTTGATCCCATTACTACAATTTGTGGGAAAATGGTTGCACCTTTACCATATAAACCATGTATAGCATCTGCAGCAATAAGACTCGGAATACCTAACCGGGTCTTTTTTGACATATATATTGTCAACTCATTTAAACGAAATGCTGTAGTATCAACATAGTCTCCTCTATACATTTCTGATATAGTACCATAGCTTACTCCATTTAATGCTTTTTCAATACTATCCTCATTTGAAGTGTTTTTGGCTATAGAAATTCTATTGGTTTCAAAATTCGCCATTTGAGCCAATTTTTCATCTAATGTCATACGGTTGAGCAAATCGTTAACACGTGTCTCGACAGGCAACAATTTATTCTTGTATGGTAAAAGTTGACCAAAAGATAAAATGCTTGAAAAGACCGATATAATTAAGAAAATAATAGTTCTCATTTTAATAGAAATATATTTATTTTCGATAATAAATGTAAATAGAACTCCAATCCCATTCACATATAGCCCTGTATTACAGAGCTATAGAAAATAGAACAACTTTAAAAAGTTATTTGATTATTATGAGTTTCGAAATGGCTTTTCTCTCCTGTAAAAGCCAAATAAATGATAGGTAATTAACAACCGTCCTGAAGAAACAAGACGGTTGTTTTTTTTAATTGAAGAAATTCGATATTTTGAAAAGAAAAATAAAATAACTTAGCATTCACTAATCTTTCACACAACGAACTGAATAACCAAAGTTGTTAGCATCGTGACCAATATAAATATCACTTGCTCTAACCCAAATTGAAAAGCCACGACTATCAGTATAAGCTGTTGCAGCCCAAAAACCTGAATGACCACCTGGGGTATACCAACCTGATCCTCCTGTACGACAACCAATTTGAAGTCCATTGAAACCAAGTTCATTTGTTCCTGTTCCATTACCGACAGCTAAAAGTTTTACCAAATTGGGTTGAGACACGTTTGCAGCTAATGTTTCCCAGTCGGCTTTTGTAGCTATATGCCAACCTTTAGGAGCTAACTTGCCTGATGCTACTGCATTGAAATTATAGACCATATTGCCTCCAACAGGTTCTGGTCCACTTTCATGACCATACCAACAACGTGCAGGGCTTGACAATGCGCCCCATTCTGCATTTGTAAAAACACCCGTACCTGCCCCCGAATTAACAATAGGTGTTCCATCGTTCAATTTAGTCACTTTTAAATTTTCAACCATCCATATTTGTGTACCGATTGTTACTGTCGTATAATTGTTTCCATCAATATCCTGAAGTGTAGGTTTATAAAAAATCACACTATCCACATCGGCTACAGGACATTTAGCAACTACTACACCTGATTTCATTACATACATGGTATCGGCTACTTCTGCCTTGGTTAAACCATTGATAAAAAATACTGTTACAATTAAAATAAATAATTTTTTCATTTTTTGTTCCTCCTTTTTTTAGTTTTTTATAAATTTTATTGATTCTGATTTATTCGCATTTATCATTCTACATACATATATCCCATTTTGCAAGTTAGCTACCGAAATACTTTTTGAATTTGTACCGGCCTGAATATTAATCAATTCTTTTATTTGCAATCTTCCCTGTAAATCAATAATTTCAAGTTGTAATTGACCATCACTTGAAGATTCGTAATTGACTTGAATATCATTTACAACAGGATTTGGATAGAGCGTAAGGCTTCTGATTAGTTGACTTGTGGTTACTTTTACATCAGTTGTACCTGAATTTGTAAAATTAAAACTACGTAAGCTAGTTAATGAAAAACTGCTTGAACTTCCATCAGTCTTTGTCAACATTAAATTTCCTGACGGAAATGTAAGTTTTTTTATGGTACTTA